>NZ_JBRFPI010000122.1:0-11055 GCF_053579595.1 Cellvibrio sp. | reverse complement strand
TACAACGGCGCCCTGGTGTTTATCTCCCATGACCGTTCATTGCTGCAAGCGTTGGCGACCCATATCGCCGAGCTTGATCGTGGTCATCTTCGATATTGGGAGGGAGATTACGCCAGCTTTCTGGTGTATCGCGAGCAAGCATTGGCCGATGAAGCTCGCCACAATGAATTGTTTGATAAGCGTCTCGCGCAAGAAGAAGTCTGGATTCGCCAAGGCATCAAAGCCCGCCGCACCCGCAATGAAGGTCGTGTGCGCGCCTTGAAAGCCTTGCGTGAAACCCGCTCGCAGCGTCGTGAAGTTGTCGGCAAAGCCAATTTTACTCTGGCAGCCGGCGGTGACTCGGGCAAGTTGGTTGCCGATTTGGTGGATGTCTCTTATTCATGGGGCGATAAAAAAATCGTCAACCAATTTTCGACGCGCATTATGCGCGGTGATCGAATTGGTTTGGTGGGCGCCAATGGTGCGGGGAAAAGTACACTGCTCAAATTGATCCTCGGCGAATTGCAGCCACAATCGGGCAGCGTAAAACTGGGTACCAATTTGGAAGTGGCGTATTTTGACCAGCTGCGCGACCAGCTTGATCTCAATAAGAATGCGGTCGATAACATTGCGGGTGGACGCGAATTTATTGATATCGACGGAAAATCAAAACATATTTTTTCTTACCTGAGCGATTTTTTATTCAGTGGTGAGCGGGCACGCACACCATTGCGCGCACTTTCCGGTGGTGAGCGCAATCGTGTATTGCTCGCTAAGTTATTCAGTAAGTCAGCCAATTTATTGGTATTAGATGAACCTACCAATGACCTGGATGTAGAAACGCTTGAGCTGCTTGAGGATATCCTCACTGAATATACAGGCACGCTCTTGCTGGTTAGCCATGACCGCGCATTTTTGAATAACATCGTATCCAGTGTTATTGCCTTCGAAGGGCGCGGCAATGTGCTTGAATACGTGGGTGGCTACGACGATTGGATTCGTCAGGGCGGTAAATGGACCCAGGCAGATGAGCTACCTGCGGCGATTGCCAATGCACCGGTTGCTGAAGTAAAAAAAGAGGGGGTAGTGGAAGCTGTCAGTGCTAAAGCCCCAGCTAAACTAAAAAAACTCAGTTACAAATTTCAAAAAGAATTTGATGAGCTGCCCCAAAAAATTGAATTAATTGAAAAGCAATTAAATGAGTTGCAGTCCATCACAACTGCCAGTGACTTTTACAGCCAAACCGCTGTAGTAGTAGAGCAAAAGTTACAGGAGCTTGCCAAAGTACAACAACAATTGGACGATTGTTTCGAGCGCTGGGCGGAATTGGAAGATATGCAGCAGTAATAGTTGGAGTTTTAAATCGCCACCGGTGAAGCCTAGGCCTCACCGGTTTGTTTTTTTACCAGCACAGCCAGCACATCACAGGTTGCACCGTGCAAAACACTGTTAGGTGTGGAGCCAAGCAGTAGCGCAAAACCTTTGCGGCCATGGCTGCCGACAACAATCAAATCAGCTGATTCCTGCTCGGCGAGATAATGCAGTTCCGCGGCGGGCTGCCCAACCAAAACATGCTGCTGCAATATGGGGTAGGCGGTGGATTTCGCCAGCAACGCCAAATCAGCTTCTGCTTTTTGTACTTGTTGCTCTTGCACCCCGGTTAAATCTACCGGCATGTCGCCGCCATAAGCAAACGCAATTGGCTCTAGCACATGGGCGAGCGTCAGCTTGGCATTACAGGCCTGGGCTATCGCAGCGGCGCGCCGAATCACAGGAGGGCAATCCTCTGAGAGATCTACGCCGACAATAATATGTTTGTAATTGATAGTTTCTGTCATGATTCCCATTCTCGGCAAAAGTGAATATCGCTAAATTAAGAGTAGTTGCTCTCACATAAAGTTTTAAGGATTTCGATGAATATCTGGTTTTTTATTATTTTGATTCTGGCTTTTGCAATCGTTATAGGCCCGATTTCAATGCTTAGGCCAAGTCCTGCCCAGCAGCGTAAAGAGCAATTGCGCTTGCATGCCAGCAAGCAAGGCGTGCGTTTTAGCATGCGGCGGTTGCCAATGTTGAAAACTGACATGGATCAACCGGCAACCGTGCCAGTCTATTATTTACCAGCGCTGCCCAACGCCCGGGACGTGCCAGAGTGGATACTGATGCGCACCACATACGTACACGAAGGGAATTTTTATCAGGAGTGGGATTGGCAAACAGATGTTCGCCCAAGTGATGCAGCTAGCAGCTTGCTCAAATCTTATCTACCGCAATTACCCGCTTCAGTGCTGGCTATTAGTTGCAGCAATCTTGGTGTTAGCGTATTTTGGATGGAGAAAGAAGGTGCTGATGTACTGGACTTGCTAATTGAAATGCTCACCAAATTGCACAAAATCGATAGCCCCGTGAACGATTGATCAGATTGCCGAGGCTGGTTCGCGCAAATTCCGGCTTAGCCCGACGCGATCTCCATCGACCATTTCACTCAACTCTTTAATCATTTGTATCCGGCGTGGGTCTTGATGCATTGACTCTATTAGCAATTGTTGCGCCTTGCGATAAAACGCCAATCCTGAAAAGCGGTCACCTATAGCCATGGATTTATCGCCTTGGCCAATATAGGACATCACTGACACCATTAAATAAGCCCAACGCAACTCCGCTAAATAAGCATCTAATTCGATTTCGTTAATACTGCCGCGTGCTGCAAGTTGCATAACTAGATGCATAGTTTCGTTGAGATGTAGCTGGGTTTTGGCAATTTGTGCATCGCTTTCCCTTTGATAGCTGATGTTGTGCCGGTTTTTAGGGTTAAGCAACTCTTCCGAATATTGTTCGCTCTTAAGGATAGCCGCCTCAAGATGCTCACGGTTTTTATCCTCCAGCGCCAACATTTGCTGTTGTATTGCGATAATCATGTCATTGATATGCTTGGTAATAATTCGGTTGGGTAGCGTCTGCTCGAGGCAATTTACAATCTCGGTCAACTCTTCCACCTGGATGCGTAACCGGCGCTGCTCCAATCGACGCTGACGCTGGCGCTGCTGGACACCATGGAGTGCACTCACTACTAAAAGTGTTATCAGCATCAAAAAAACAAGAATCACAATCAAGGTCATGCGGAAATCTACTGGGGCAAGGGGCGTTGAGTTTCGGGTTTTTATGTGTTTCTTGTCCCTACATATTTAGCAAACAAAAAACTGTTAAATAACATATACATACGGTCATTTTTTAAAGTAAAAAAAACTCTTCTTTACAGCTAACTTTTGCACATCCAGTGTGGCTCCACTATAAGTCATGCAGGAAATTATAGCTTGACCCCTTCGGATTCAAGACTTATATATGCGCACCTTCATTGTTAGTTTAACCCGTCTTAGGTCAATTGTTGTAAAAGTTTGGCGCATATTTCAACCCTTTACACAGCCTTCTTTTTTATAGAGATATTTCTAACCGCCATGGGTAAATCCTTAGTTATCGTTGAGTCGCCTGCCAAGGCGAAAACCATTAATAAATATCTGGGGAGCGATTTTGTCGTTAAATCCAGTATTGGTCATATCCGTGATTTGCCTACCAGCGGCGGAGCCAAGCCGGTGGATGCTAAAGAGCGCGCTAAACAAGCTGCTGCGACACGCAAAATGTCGGCTGAAGAAAAAGCTGTTTATCAAGCCAAAAAAAGCAAAAGCCAATTAGTTAATCGCATGGGTATTGACCCGGAAAATGGTTGGGAGGCGCAATATGAAATTCTCCCAGGAAAGGAAAAGGTGGTGGACGAGCTTAAGAAGCTCGCGGAGAAGGCCGACATGGTCTATCTCGCAACCGACTTGGATAGAGAAGGGGAAGCTATTGCCTGGCATTTGCGCGAGGCTATTGGTGGAGACGAATCCCGTTATCGCCGCGTGGTGTTTAACGAAATCACCAAAACAGCGATCCAAAACGCATTTAAAACGCCCGGCCCAATCGATCAAAACCGTGTTGACGCCCAGCAGGCGCGCCGCTTTTTGGATCGTGTTGTGGGTTACATGGTGTCGCCCTTGCTGTGGGAAAAGGTTGCGCGCGGACTGTCGGCCGGCCGCGTTCAGTCAGTTGCTGTGCGCTTGGTAGTGGAGCGCGAGCGCGAGATTCGCGCGTTCATCCCTGAGGAATATTGGACGCTCTTTGCTGATTTACAGGCCGATAAAAGCCAAATCGCCAGCTTTGAAGTGAAAAAACATGGCGATGAAGCCTTTAAACCGATCAATGAAATCCAGGCGATGACTGCCGTCAAAACCTTGCAAGGCGCGGCTTACAAAGTGATCAGTCGCGAAGATAAGCCAACCCAATCCAAGCCGTCTGCGCCTTTCATCACTTCGACTCTACAACAAGCCGCAAGTACTCGCTTGGGCTTCGGGGTGAAGAAAACAATGATGATGGCCCAGCGCCTGTATGAAGCTGGCTACATCACCTACATGCGTACTGATTCGACGAATCTTAGTAAGGAAGCGGTTGAAGCTTGCCGCGAATACATTCTGGAAAATTTCGGCAAGCGTTATCTGCCTGAATCGCCAACGCTTTACTCAAGCAAAGATGGCGCGCAGGAAGCGCATGAGGCGATCCGCCCTTCTAATGTTGACGCATTACCCAATCAACTCAGTGGTATGGAGCGCGATGCGGAGCGGCTTTACGGTTTGATCTGGCAGCAATTTGTTGCCTGCCAGATGACTCCCGCTGAATACACCAGCACTAGCGTGGTCGTTGAAGCGGGTGACTATGAACTGCGCACCCGCGGCCGCGTAATCCGTTTTGATGGCTACACCAAAGTCAGCCCACAAGTTGCCAAAAAGGACGAAGATGTAGTTTTGCCTGATATGAAAGTCGGCCAGCTACTGCCATTGGTGAAGCTTAATCCACAGCAACATTTCACCAAACCTGCAGCGCGCTATACCGAAGCCAGTCTGGTAAAAGAGCTTGAAAAGCGCGCTATCGGCCGCCCATCAACTTATGCTTCTATTATTTCTACTATTCAAGAACGCGGTTATGTCCGTCAGGAAAATCGCCGTTTTTATGCCGAGAAGATGGGCGACATAGTCACTGAGCGCTTGGTGGAAAGCTTTGATGACCTCATGGATTATGGTTTCACTGCCAGTATGGAGGAGTCCTTGGATGTGGTCGCACAAGGAGGCAAGAACTGGCGCTCGTTGTTAGATGAGTTTTATGCAGGCTTCAGTAAAAAACTGACGCTGGCCTCCAGTAGCGCCAAAGGGATGCGCGCGAATGATCCGACAGATACCGATATCCCCTGTAGTTTATGCGGTCGCCACATGCAGATTCGCACCGGCAGCACAGGGGTATTTTTGGGTTGCTCTGGTTACGCACTGCCACCTAAAGAGCGCTGCAAAAATACTATGAATCTGGTTTCCGGCGATGAAGTCATCGATGCGGATGCGGATGAAGAGGCTGAATCACGCCAGTTGCGCTCCAAACATCGCTGCACAATATGCAACTCGGCTATGGACTCCTACTTGCTCGATGAAAGCAGAAAGTTACACATCTGCGGTAACAACCCCGATTGCGCTGGTTACGAGGTAGAGCAGGGCAGTTATCGCCTGAAAGGCTACGAGGGCCCAACGATCGAATGCGATAAATGCGGCAATGAAATGCAGCTTAAAACCGGTCGTTTTGGCAAGTACTTTGGTTGTACCAACAACGAATGTAAAAACACCCGCAAACTGCTCAAAAGTGGCGAGGCTGCACCGCCAAAAGTTGATCCAATTGTGATGCAGGAGTTGCGTTGTGAAAAGGTAGATGACCACTATGTACTGCGCGATGGTGCAGCAGGTTTGTTCCTTGCCGCAAGCCAGTTTCCAAAAAATCGCGAAACGCGCGCGCCTCTGGTTGAAGAGTTGCTGCCCTACAAAGATCAAATAGATCCGAAATATCACTTTTTATTATCTGCGCCAGTAAAAGATCCTGAGGGTAATAAAGCCATTATCCGTTTTAGTCGCAAAACCAAAGAGCAATACGTCCAAACTGAAGTAAATGGTAAAGCGACTGGTTGGAAGGCGTTTTATGACGGCGGCAAGTGGAAGGTACAAAAGTAAGCTTTTGCAGAAGCCATTCATTTGGATGGCTAATGTCTCCTCAAAAAGTCCAGTCAGTTAATTATGTCTATTAGTCACCTATCGCTGGTTAACCAAAAGCTCGCCTATGCGAGCGCCATTATCAGACTGTTAAATGAACAGCCAACTCGCCAACTGCTTGAGCATCAAGCACTTGTTGATGCAGCGGCATTTCATTTGGCAATGGGGCTGCATTTTTATCTGCGTGAGCTTGCTGAGCATTATCGAATCAAAAATTTATCGGCAATTAATTCGGTGCAGGATTTGGTCGCTGCTTTGCAACAGCTTAATAGCACTTCGTCAGAGTCATCCGAATTGCTATCGCTTACCGAAGCCAATGACACATGGTTGAACCAGTTAACTGGATATTATGCTCAGCTTTCTAAATCCCCCCAGAAACCCAAAGAGAAGAAGGCATTTAAACAGGAAAACCTGATTGAGTTGGTCGAATTAACTCAATCTGATGAAACACCCCTGTTAAAGTTGACGCCTGAGCTCTTGCTTTCATGGCTGGATAGTTTCCGCGCCTTGGTTATCCGTCAGCGCGACACAAGCGCCGAGTATTGATAAAAAGTTGAACCCGTAGAATGACTGTGGCACAATCAGCACCCTTCGCGCGCTAGGGCTGATGATTTTTATAAAAAACATTAAAAATCAACAAGTTAGAGTGCGATAAAACTAAGTCAGTGCCTTCGTAGAGTTAATGAAGGCGACCCAAAGCGGACGTGGTGAAATTGGTAGACACACCAGGTTTAGGTTCTGGCGCCGCAAGGTGTGAGAGTTCGAGTCTCTCCGTCCGCACCAAATTCCCCCGGTATTCTGTATTTCAGAGCACCTGATCAACTGCTACACACTTTCAGTTATATCACGAGGCATATATGCAGGTTTCACTCGAAACGACTTCTGGATTGGAGCGCCGCTTGACCGTTGGCGTACCCGCAGAGCAAGTAGAAAACGAAGTTGAAAATCGCTTGAAGCAAGCGGCGCGCAACGTAAGCATCAAAGGCTTCCGCAAAGGCAAGGTGCCTATGTCTGTTGTAAAACAGCGCTTTGGTGCTGGCATTCGCCAGGAAGTTGTTGGCGATGTCATTAGCCGCTCCTTTTATGCCGCAGTACAAAAAGAGAATGTTAAACCAGCAGGCCAGCCATCTATCCAGCCTAAGCAGTTGGCCGCAGGGAAAGACCTTGAATATATTGCCACCTTCGAAGTTTACCCAAGCGTTGCATTGAGCGACCTCTCTGCATTTGAACTCACTAATTTCAAAGCAGAAGTAACAGAAGCTGATGTTGACAACATGATCGAAGTGTTGCGCAAGCATCAAGCTACCTGGTCTGTTGTAGAGCGCGCGGCAGCTGATGGCGATCAGGTTAATATTAACTTTGTTGGCACCAAAGACGGCGTTGAATTTGCCGGCGGCAAAGCAGACAACCACAACTTGGTTATTGGCTCCAAATCCATGATCCCCGGTTTTGAAGAGGGTATTGTTGGCCTGAAAGCCGGCGAGCAAAAAGTGATTTCAGTAACCTTCCCTGAAGACTATCAGGCTGAGGAGCTGAAAGGCGCTGCAGCCCAGTTCTCCATCACTGTTAACAGCGTTTCAGAAGCGCAGTTACCAGAGCTGAAGAAAGAATTTTTCCAGAAGTTTGGCGTGGAAAAAGGCGGCGAAAAACAGTTCCGCAAAGAAGTTAAAGCCAATATGGATCGCGAGCTGGCCAATGCGTTGAAAGCGAAGGTTAAAGTTCAAGTTATGGACGCACTTATCGCTTCGCACACCACTGAAGTACCTAAAGCGTTAGTTGCCAATGAAATTCAGGTTTTACGCAATCAGATGCTTCAGCGTTTTGGCGGCCAGCAACAAAACTTCGATGTTAAATCGTTGTTGCCTGACACCATGTTCCAGGATGAGGCTTCTCGTCGCGTAACCTTGGGGCTGATCGTTGGTGAGATCGTAAAATCTGCCAAGCTCAAGCCTGATGCAAAACGTGTAAAAGCGATGATTGAAGAAATCGCGTCTACCTACCAAGAGCCCAAAGAGGTTGTTGAGTATTACAGTAGCAATCAGGAATTGATGGCTGGCGTGGAATCTGCAGTACTGGAAGATCAAGTAGTTGACCACATTTTGTCGCAAGCCAAGGTTTCTGAAGTAGAAACCAGTTACGACGAAATCATCAAAGCTAACGCCCAGCGCTAATCGTTTAAAAAAGCCGCAAAACGCCTGTTTTGCGGCTACCCCTTCTTGTAATACCTCCCAAATTACCTCATTTGACTGGCATATAATCCCATCACGGGTTAAGCTCTCTAGTGTCAAAAAACCATAGTTTTCAATATTGGCGACGCTATTAGCCCGCTTAAGGACAAAAACGCACGATGTCATACGAACACATGAACTCTCAGTTATCTCTTATTAATAGCGGCCTTGTTCCGATTGTTATTGAGCAAACGGCAAGAGGCGAGCGATCATTTGATATATATTCCCGCTTGCTCAAAGAGCGCGTGATATTCCTGGTTGGTCCCGTTGAGGACTACATGGCAAATTTGGTAGTGGCCCAGCTTTTATTTCTTGAGGCTGAAAATCCAGACAAAGATATTCATCTTTACATCAATTCACCGGGCGGTTCAGTTACTGCAGGCATGTCAATTTATGACACCATGCAGTTTATTAAGCCTGACGTAAGCACAATGTGTATCGGTCAAGCTTGTAGCATGGGAGCTTTTCTGCTGAATGCTGGCACCAAGGGTAAGCGCTTTTGCCTGCCAAATTCCCGTGTGATGATCCACCAACCAAGCGGTGGTGCACAGGGGCAGGCGTCGGATATACATATTCAGGCGCAAGAAATATTGAAAATTCGTGCGCGTTTGAATGAGCTGATGGCATATCACTCAGGTCAATCTATTGAGAAGATTGAAATTGATACGGAGCGCGATAACTTTATGTCGGCCCAACAGGCAAAAGACTACGGTTTGATCGATACTGTAATCGATAAGCGCGCGCAGCCAGCCAAGTAATGTTTGTTTGTCAGAATAAAACCAAGCTCGGATCAGCCATCGCAATGCGAGTGGGTGCTATCAAATAATCTCCGCCCGCTTGAAATTTGTTTTTTTAACCTGACAATTGTTATAGAAATTTAGATGGAGTGGGTTCAATGACCGATCACACCAGTGACGCAGGTGATAAAAACGGAAAGCTGCTGTATTGCTCTTTCTGCGGTAAAAGTCAGCATGAAGTCCGCAAACTGATTGCCGGGCCATCGGTTTTTATCTGCGATGAATGTGTTGACCTTTGCAACGATATTATCCGCGAAGAAATTCAGGAAAGCGCTTCCGAAGGTAGCTCAGAAAAACTTCCCAAGCCGCACGAGATTTCCGCCATTCTCGACCAGTATGTTATTGGCCAAAAACGTGCCAAAAAAGTATTGGCTGTAGCTGTTTATAATCATTACAAACGCCTTCGTTTCGGCGACAAAGGTGGTAAAGATAAAGAGCCAATTGAGCTAGGCAAAAGCAATATTTTACTGGTTGGGCCTACAGGTAGCGGTAAGACCTTGTTGGCTGAAACTCTGGCTCGCTTGCTTGATGTCCCCTTTACCATTGCCGACGCAACTACGCTTACTGAAGCGGGATATGTGGGTGAGGATGTTGAAAATATTATCCAGAAGTTGCTGCAGAAATGCGATTACGATGTAGAAAAAGCCCAGCAGGGTATTGTCTACATCGATGAAATCGACAAAATTTCCCGCAAGTCTGACAATCCTTCAATCACCCGCGATGTTTCAGGGGAAGGTGTCCAGCAGGCACTGTTGAAGCTCATAGAAGGCACAGTTGCGTCAGTACCGCCACAAGGTGGTCGCAAGCATCCGCAGCAAGAATTCTTGCAGGTTGACACCTCAAATATTCTGTTTATTTGTGGTGGCGCTTTTGCAGGACTGGATAAAGTTATTCGCGATCGCTCTGAAAAGGGCGGCATTGGCTTTAGTGCAGAAGTGAAAAGCAAGGACGAAAAACGCAATTTTGGACAAACTTTGCAGGACCTAGAGCCAGAAGATCTTGTTCGCTATGGGCTTATTCCAGAGTTTGTAGGTCGCTTGCCAGTAATTGCCACCCTGGATGAGCTCGATAAAGCCGCGCTGATCCAAATATTAACCGAGCCCCGCAATGCACTGACCAAGCAGTATGCAAGGTTGTTCGAAATGGAAGGCGTGCAAATCGATTTCCGCACAGATGCTCTGGATGCCGTCGCTGAGCGAGCACTTGAGCGTAAAACCGGTGCGCGCGGATTGAGATCGATAATGGAATCCGTTCTACTTGACACAATGTACAAGATTCCATCTGAAGAGCATGTGGTTAAAGTCGTGGTAGATGAGTCCGTTATAAAAGGTGAGTCTGAGCCTTTATTGGTTTATGAAAATACGGATAAACCTGCGAAAGCAGCAGCGGAAGATTAATCGTTTAACGATTAGCTTTTAGTCATGATGAGCAAAAAGAGCGCACTCAGGCGCTCTTTTTGTTTTTTATGTTTCAATAACTTGTAATTCTCTGTTTTAGACCCCAATCTTGTTTTTATGGCAAGGTAATTGTTGCCTTCTTGAAATAGAGAGGAACCAATGGTCGCTGAAACTCTGCATGAATCCCATATCACTGAAATCCCCTTGCTGCCTTTGCGCGATGTGGTTGTTTATCCGCACATGGTTACTCCGCTTTTTGTTGGCCGGGGCAAATCTATAGAAGCACTTGAACGTGCTATGGCCAGCGACAAGCAAGTCTTGCTGGTGGCGCAAAAAAATCCCCAGCAGGATGAACCACAAGCTGAAGATCTATACAGCATAGGAACGATTGCTTCGATCCTTCAATTACTCAAATTACCTGATGGCACAGTAAAAGTGCTTATAGAAGGTCGCGAGCGAGCCAATATCGAGTCCATTGAGGAGGCTGGCGGTTTCTTCAAGGCAACTGTAGATGTTATTTCCAGTCCGCCGATAGAAG
>NZ_JBRFPI010000121.1:6700-11169 GCF_053579595.1 Cellvibrio sp. | reverse complement strand
CTGGTCGTGATACATCGCGAGTACCGCGTCAGCGTGATCCAGATATTTTGGCGTAAACAATGTATCTGCTGGCAGTGGGCCGATTAAATTCATGCCGCGCGCGCGCAACTGCTTAAGCACCGGTTCGATGATTTCAATTTCTTCCCGCCCGAGATGCCCGCCTTCACCGGCGTGGGGATTTAATCCGCACACCAAAATGCGCGGCTGTGCAATGCCAAATTGCACTTGCATATCGCGGTGCAAAATTTCAGTCACTTGCGTGAGTTCAGCTTCTGTGATGGCAGCAGCAACATCTTTTAACGGCAAATGGGTAGTCGCGAGCGCCACTCGCAAACCTTCCGTGGCGAGCATCATCACCACTTTTTCAGTATGGGTTTTTTCGGCGAGATATTCAGTGTGACCGCTAAAGGCAATGCCCGCATCATTGATAATGCTTTTTTGCACAGGCCCGGTGACCAGCGCGGCAAAATGCCCGGCGACGCAACCATCGATAGCGGCATCCAGGGTGCGCAAAATGTAGGGCGCATTGTGCACATTCAGTTTGCCCGGCACAGCCAGTTCAGCGAGCGCAACAGGCAGTATCGCCAACTCACCCGCCGCACTAGGGCGCGGCGCATCCTGCAGGTTAATTTCGCGCAACTTCAGGCTGAGCCCAAGTTGCTGTGCACGTGTTTGCAATAAGTGTGGATCAGCAATGGCGACAATTTCATGCGCCTGCGCCTGTTGCGCGAGCGTGATAACAAGATCCGGGCCTATACCTGCCGGTTCACCGGGGGTCAGCGCAATTCGATAACAGGGAGTCATAATCATCTGAGCCTGAAAAAGTCACGATAAAAACACAGGATTCAAAATGCACAACGGCTAAAAACAAATTGCACGCTATTTCAGTGCAATCCATTTTTAGCCGCCGGTAAAAAAGCGCGCTGGCTTAGAGTTTGGTTTCGACGTAAGCCTCTTCGCGGATTTGTGTCAGCCAGAGTTGGAATTCTTCCTCAAAGCGACGAGAACGCAATACGTTGGCGGCTTGGTTACGTTTCATTTTATCGCTCATATCTTCTTTGCGGCGCTCGATCACTTGCAAAATATGCCAGCCAAATTGGCTTTTGAATGGGCGGGTGATGCCACCGATAGAAGTGTTGCCCATTGCCTCTTCAAACTCCGGAACAAACATTCCCGGAGTAGACCAACCCAGATCACCACCGCTCAACATAGAGCCGGTGTCTTCAGAGTTCTCGCGCGCGAGCTTGCCAAAATCTTCACCTTTTTCGATGCGCGCTTTTAAATCCAGTAACTTCTGGCGCGCTTGGGGATGGTCCATAATTTGGGAGGTTTTTAGCAGTATGTGAGGGGCATGGGTCTGCTCAACCAGTTGCTCTCCACCGCCGCGCTGCTCAATATTTTTGAGGATATGGAAGCCAGCACCACTACGAAAAGGTTTGGATACCTGGCCCACACTTAAACGTGACATTTGATCGCCAAATAGTTCAGGCAATTGCGCAAGTTTACGCCAGCCGATATCGCCACCTTGCAGTGCGGCCTGGTCGTTGGAGTAGCTGATCGCCATCTGCGAAAAATCGCTACCCGATTGCAATTTTTGATAAATCTCATTGGCTTGCTTTTCAGCAGCAGCAATAGCATCGGCATCGGCACTGCTGGAGACGGCAATTAAAATATGGCCGATATGGAAATCCGGAGAAGTCGCAAATTTACCATCGCTGGAAGCGAGGAAATTATTGATATCCTGATCGGTCACTTTGATGCGGCTATTCACCACACCCTGCTGCAAATGGCTGATGGTCAATTCATTGCGCATCTGTTTGCGCAGGCCTTCCAGGTTCAGCCCCTGGTTTTTCAGATCAGCCTCAAGCTGCGCCAAGGTGATTTGATTTTTTTGCAGCACACGGCCAATCGCCTGGTCGATTTCCGCTTCATCCACTTTAATTTCGTAACGCTCGGCCAAGCCCAGCTCAATACGTTCGATAATCAATTGTTCGAGGATTTGTTTATTGAGCACATCCTCCGGCGGCAGCTGTTGGTATTGGCCTTTCAAGCGCTCCAGAACAGATGCCTTGCGGTCATCCAATTCGCTTTGCAGCACCACATCTTTATCGACAATCGCCACCACGCGATCCAGTGATACCGCATTGGTTTGCGCCACTCCGAACTGGCTGGTCGCCAGAATCACACTGCCCAGCAGTAACGTCCAGCCCATGTGCAACAAATGTGGCTTGTTTTGGTTCTTACTCATAATTCAATCACTGTTTTATTGTAGAGATGCTTCACGCTCGCCATAGCCAAACATAGCTTTGTCGAGCAGGTTACTAATACGTTGACTCAAGCTGCCGAAGCCGCGCAATTGCACTTCGATAAACACACCGCGGTCATAATCATCGCTGCTGAGATTTTTCATAAAGTCGGGACTAAAATCAAAATCCACCCACTGCCGCGCGAGTACGCGAACGCGGTAGCAGCAATCGGTGTATTCGAGCCCAGCAAAGGTGTCGAGTTCCGCATTGTACGTAAAATCGTAGTTGGTACGGGCAATGACGGACCATTGGCTCGAAACCGGCCAGAGGGTGGTGATATCTATCTGGTTTAACGTCTCACCAATATTCGGGGTGGTTTCCAGCGGGCTGAGGGATACCGGATCGCGGCTATAGCGATACCCAAGGTTAAGTATCCGGTATTGCTCATCCATATAATTCAAGCTGGTGCTGACAGTGTTCACCTGTTCTTGTTGGTGATCATAGAGTACATCGCTGCTGATACGCAGGTGATCACCAATGAACGTACTTGCCTGCCCTGCCACTGCCGAGCTGGTACGGGTATTGGCGTAGGCATCATCGTTATTGAGAATGCTGACCTCACGGTCTTCAAAATAGGTGATCTGGCCAATACTCAAACGGAGGCGCTCGACACCGGTGTCAGACTCGACAAAACGGCTGGTCAAACCCAGCGCGAGATGGTTGGTGTCGTCGATACGGTCGCCGCCGGAAAAGCGCGAGTCGCGAAACAGCTGATCGTAGGTGAAGATCAGATCCGAGGTATCAAAGTTGACATAGCTGGCATCAGAGGTGAGGGCGTAGAGCGAATCCTGATTTTCGTAATCGCGATAGAGATAGAACGCGCGCGGCTCCAGAGTCTGGGTAAAGGCATCACCAAATAAGTCTTTATCGCGCTCAAAATACAACCCCAAGTCAAGCGAGCCTTGCGGGGCAGTGAATTGTTGGCTGCTGTCCACATCGGCGCGCAGGTTAGTAGCTTCCAATTCATAGCCAAGGGTTTTCAAACCCACCCCCGGCTTTACATAACCAGCTGTGTATTCTTTATCCCAACTCAGTTTGTAATTGGTGCGCAGACGCTCACCCACAATCAGGTTGGCCTCGTCGCCTTCGAAGTAACGATTCATACCAAAGTGGGTGTATTCATTATCCAGCTCGACCAGCCAGTCATTGACCCGGTATTGGCCATCGGCATGCAGGCGCGGCAATTCGCGATAGGGTAATTGCGTGCTGGTCAACAAGCGAAATTCTTCCGCTTTGGCGCCCAGTTGCCAATGCTCGCTGTTGTAACCGGCGGCAGCGCGCTGGCGGATATAGGCTTGGCGATTTAAATCAACAGCACTGCCGTCTACATCGCGGATATAGTCGGTATCACTGACATCGGTATAATCAATTTCAGTGGACCAAGGCTGGTTGCGCCCGCCAGTTTGCACCAAGTTGTACTGCCAGCGATCTTTGCCGAGATACTGCGGGTTGATCTCATCGTCGTCGCGGCCGGTGTCACCGCTGCGATCGTTGTTCAGCGCGCTGCCGCTCAATTCTGTATCAAACAATTCAGATTTGTGGCGCAGCTCAGTCGCTAGCATATAACCGTGTTCGGAGAGATAGCGCGGCGTAATAGTGGCATCGTAATTGGGTGCGATATTCCAATAAAAGGGCGCAGAAAATTCGCCGATACCGTCATTCTCGTCAAAGCCGATAGAGGGAAACAGAAAGCCTGTCAGACGATCCGGCCCCACCGGAAAGCGAAAGTAAGGCGCATAGACGACCGGGACATCTTTGATGTGCAGGCGCATATGTTTGGCAGTTCCGTAGTGCTTATCGTTGTGCAGGGTGATATTGGAGCCTTTGATCAGCCAAGTATTGTCGCCCGGCTCACAACTGGTAAATGTACCCTGATCCAGACTGATAACAGCATCGCCAAATTTTTGCAGTTTTTCCGCACGGCCACGCACGCGGGTTTCGTAGAGTACAAAGCGGGCATTATCCAGGCGGGCGTTGCCGGTGTTGGTATCCACATAGGCTTTATCAGCGCGCAGCAATACCCCCGGCTCGCGCACCTGGATGTCGCCATCCAGCTCCGCTTCGCGCGTGGTTTTGTCAAAGGTGAAGGTATCCGCGCGGAACGAGCGACGCTGCAGGTCCTTGACGTTCGCCTGGCGATAGAACGCGGGCATCTCGTTGCAG
>NZ_JBRFPI010000121.1:0-6690 GCF_053579595.1 Cellvibrio sp. | reverse complement strand
ATCCGCACGGAAGGAGCGACGCCCTTGGGTCAGGCGCACATCATCGCGCATGATGAATTTGGTTTGGTTTTCGGATTCCGAGTAATCGGCGGTACCAAAGATATTGGCTTTTTCCGGATCCATCTCCGATTCAACATCATCGCGCGGCGGTGCCACATAGGCACCACAACAGGCAGTGGGCACTTGGGCTTTCTGCTCCGGGGTAAGCTCTTCCATGGGCACCCAATCCAATTCGCGCAACTGCTCGTTGGGATCTTTTTTAGGCGCCGATACCGCGTTATCAGCCCAGGATAAAGGGGCAGACAATAGCAAAATCCCCGCGCACTGGGCTGCAACACACAGGGCAAGGCGGGAGCGAAGGAATTTATTGCGCAGATTCTGTTTGGAGTGATTCTGGGTTGGAGCCATTAACCGCGGTCTCAAATAGGCGCGCCATACATATGCCGCCGAAAAATTGAGGCGATTCTACTGTAAACCGTCTGTACTGGGAATGAATTGGGGGAAATCACCTGACTGGGGTAGAATCCGGCCACAATGGCACCTATGCCCAATGCCCGATTAATCATTTACGCGAGCCCGGAATCTGCATGACCACCCATCACATAACGGCCGCCGCCAGCGCCCCCATCGACACCAGGAAGTTAGCCCTTACCAACTGGGTAGCTCAGAAAACATCAAAGGCGGAGCACCCGATAGAATTGATCAGCCTGGGCAGCGATGCGGGCTTTCGCCGCTACTTCCGCTACCAAACCCCGTCGCAGTGGCTGGCAGTCGACGCGCCACCCGCCAGCGAAGACACGCACCAATTTCTCGCCATCGCCCGCCTAATCGAACGACAAGGTGTGCGCAGCCCGCGTATTGCCGCCGCCGATGCAAGCCAGGGCTTTTTGCTGGTTGAAGATATGGGCGACCGCTTGTTCTTTCGCGAAGTGAATACCGGTAACGCCGACAGCCTTTATCGACAGGCGCTCAGTACTCTGCAGCAACTCCAGCGGTGCCAGGATAATACCGCGCTTATCCCGCGTTACGACCGCGCGCTCCTGCGCCGCGAACTGGAAATTTTCAGCGAATGGTTTGCCGATAAACTGCTCGGCCATCCACTCAGTACAACCGAGAAAAAATTGCTCGATGAATTATTTATTCAATTGGAGGACAACGCACTCGCACAGCCACAAACCTTTGTGCACCGCGACTATCACTCGCGCAATCTGTTATTGCTCGAAGATGGCGAGCTCGGCGTAATTGATTTCCAGGGCGCACTCTGGGGTGGAGTGACTTACGACCTGGTCTCGCTGCTGCGCGACTGCTATCTGCACTGGCCAGAGGAAAAGGTAAAAGCCTGGGCATTGGATTATCGTCAACAGGCAATCAGCGCAAACATTATTCCGGATGTCAGTGAAACGGAATTCCTGCGCTGGTTTGATTGGCTCGGCTTGCAGCGCCACATAAAAGTGCTCGGTATTTTTGCGCGTTTAAATCTGCGCGATGGCAAAACCGGCTACCTGAATGATTTACCGCTGGTGATTCGCTACACACTGGAAGTCGCAGGGCAATATCCGGAGCTGCAGGCTTTCGCCGCCTGGTTCAAACAAGTTCTATTACCGCTAGCACAACAGCAACCCTGGTATCAGGACTATCAAACAGCGGGAAATCAAACGGCGGGCGATCAATGAAAGCCATGATCCTCGCCGCCGGGCTTGGCAACCGCATGCGCCCATTGACCGACCACACTCCCAAGCCACTGCTGTGCGCAGGCGGCAAGCCATTAATTGAATATCACTTGGAAAATTTACGGCGCGCGGGGATTCGCGAGGTGATTATCAACCTCGCGTATCTCGGCGAAAAAATTCGCGCGCACTTGGGTAATGGCCAACAATTTGGATTGAAAATTAGTTATTCCACCGAACCCGAACCGCTGGAAACCGGCGGCGCTATTTTGCATGCGTTGGATTTACTCGGTGAAGAACCTTTTTTATTAATCAATGGCGATGTCTGGTGCGATCTGGAGCTAGCGCAATTTATCCAACACCCCATTGTTGAAAATACGTTAGCAAGCCAACTAGGGCATTTGCTGCTAGTGCCCAATCCGGAATTTCATCCGCAGGGTGATTTTGCACTTGCCAGTAGCGGGCACTTAATTGATGATCCTGAAAAAACAGCTCCACAGCGATTTACCTTCGGCGGCATCAGTTTGCTCAAACCGGAATTAATCGCCAATTACCCGGATAAACGCCAAAAATTTCCTCTGGTAGAGGTTTTACGGCGTGCGATTAACAACGGGCAATTGACCGGACAAGTACACCAAGGGCACTGGAGCGATGTAGGAACTCCTGCGCGCTTACAAGAGCTCGAAAATTATTTATCGCACTTATCAAAACAGCCCTAACCGAAAAAGCACCAACCGAAAACCCTAAAAAAATTGATAGACAAACTAAAGGAAACATCATGTTAAAAGCCGATTTCAGCTCACCCAATCCGATCAGCCTGGGCAAAATTATTCCCGCCGTCGTTATACTTTTTCTCATTACTGTGCTTTACGGCAGCTGGTACACCGTTGACCAGGGCGAGCGCGGTGTACATTTGCGCAACGGCAAAATCATTGGCACTGCCGCTCCCGGCTTGGGCTTTAAAATTCCGCTGATCGATTCAGTGGTAAAAATATCCACCCAAACACACACCGCGAACTATGAGGCATTGCAGGCGTACAGCCGCGACCAACAACCCGCCACTATTCGCGCCTCTGTGACATTTAGTGTTCCGGCCGACCGTGTCGAAGAGGTTTATGAAAATTTCAAAAGTATTGATTCAATGATGGCTCGTCTCGTGGACCGTCAAGTACCTACACAAGTTGAGAACATTTTCGGGAAATATACTGCCATCTCAGTCGTGCAAGAGCGGGTTAAATTCGGGATCGACGTGACCGATGCCATCACCAAATCCATTAACGGCCCGATAGTGATCAATTCGGTGCAGATTGAAAATATCGATTTCAGTGCGGCCTATGAAAAATCGGTAGAAGACCGCATGCGCGCCGAAGTAGAAGTACAGACGCAAAAACAAAATCTGGAAAAAGAGCGAGTGAGTGCGCAAATTGCAGTGACCAAAGCACAAGCCGAAGCAGATTCACAACTTGCACGCTCCAAAGCCGAGGCAGAAAGTATTCGGATAAAAGGTGACGCAGAAGCCTCTGCAATTAAAAGCCGCGCGGAAGCACTGGCGCAAAACCAAAACTTGATTGAGCTGACCAAAGCAGAAAAATGGGACGGACAGTTACCAAAAACCATGCTGCCCAACGGCACATTGCCATTTTTTAATACCAACAAATAGAAACTCTTTCGACAGATACAACAAGGGCGCCCATATCGGCGCCCTTTTTATATTCGATGTCGATTCGTTTCAATGAGAACTAATTCATCGCCAACAATTGCATAGCGCCCAGCTCATTGACATGCAAGACCAATTGAATATCGTTGTTTGATGTATCCACCACCTTACCATTGAGCAGCAATTCCGTTTTAATCGGATACACCCCCTGCGGCAAACCTTCGGGCAAGGTAAATGAAAATTCATTTTGGTAGCGCCCACCTTTTTTGGTTTTTTCATTGACCGGTTTGGTGAAGTTTTTTAACTCTTTGGTGTTGTCTTCATTGTCATAAATAACAATGCTTTCTTCGATCAATGCTGTTTTTTGTTTAGTGCCCGGGACTACCACTATATCGGATTGGATAATTACCTCTTTGCCAGGCTCAACCACGTTACCGGGAAGGGTTTTGGTGGTGTATTCAGTCGCGGTAGGTTCGGTCGGCAAGTTATTATTTTGGGCTTTATATTCCTCGGCAACTTGCTCTTCTTTAGCAATGCGCTCGGAGCGATGCTTGATAATCATTTTAGTGAGTACTGTCACCGCAACAGCAACCGCCGCCACACGCGCAACCGCTTTAAGATGCTCGCGATTTTTACAACCCTGGTCACCACTTTTACATTTATGCGAGCGGTCAATATTGTCTTTCAGATCGCCCAAACTAAATGCCTGCGCCGGATTAACCAAGACACAAAACAACATAAAGATTATCGCTTTGGTTTTCATAATTGCCGCACCTTGACCTATTGATTATTGGATACTTATTTAATGGTAAACCCTGTTTCTTTTAGCTTGCGCTGGGTTTCCTGTGCGCGGCTTTTTAAAGTTGTCGCCGGTTGGTAGCCCGCATCCAATTCCAGCACCGATTCTGCTTTGGCGATAGCGCAGGAATAATTTTTCTTAGCCATGCAGTTTTCGGCATCGACCATCAAGCGGCTGACTTTTCCGGCTAACGCACCTTCCTGCTCCTTGGCCGAAGCGATTTTTTGCTTCAGTGCGATGGCTTCGGCATGTGCTGGGTCCAACGCCAAAATGCGGTCAACTGAATTAACTGTACACGTATAATCCCTGGCGGTGAAACAACTGTTAGCCCGCGCCAAGGCATCATCTATCTCCGCCTGCTTTTGTGTCGCCGATTGCGCCTGCTGCGCGCGCGCCACACTTAACGCCTCATGAAAACTGACCACTTGCGAATTGTGCACACCGACTGCCTCGGCTTTTTGCAAATACACAGCCGCACACTCCAAATCCTGTTGTAGTAAACACCGCTGCGCCTCACCAATCAGTTCGCCGATTTTATCGTCTTGAAGACGCTGCTCTTGCGCTTGCTGGGCGGCCAACAATAACTGGCGCGCTACAGAATTATCGGTGGCAAGATTGGTCGCCACCAAACTCTGTTCAATTGCGCAGGCAAAATCCTGAGTTGCAAAACAGCTTTGCGCCTGTGTTATTTTTTCGGCGATGGTTGCCTGCACTTTTTGCTGCGCCTGATGCTGGCTAAAGCCAAACCAGGCCGCACCTGCAAGCGACACCAAAGCCATCCCCACTGCGGCAGTCAACATCAAGGGGTTGCGACGGGGAAATAACTCATCGGCAAATTGCGCAATGCTCGCAGTGCGCTCAGCTTTGGTGAGCGCGAGCGCATGACTCAAGGCTTTCCACTCACGCGCGCTGAGTTTATCCAAACGTTTAGGCACCAGTTTTTGCTGGTATGCCTCTAGTGCGGAACGATTATTGTAAGGATGGCGCCCAGCCAACATCTCATAAATCACACAGGCGAGCGCGTAGACATCATCGCTAAAGCCGAGCGGTTCATCTTTCACCATTTCGATAGTGGCATAGGCCGGCGTCAGCGCGCCCAATTGCCCCGCATCAAACTTGTGTTTTTGCGCCTCCTTCGAGGCTGCGCGGGCGATGCCAAAATCCAACACCTTGGCGCTACCGTCGGTGTTCACAAACACGTTGCCGGGTTTGAAATCCGCATGAATTAATTGGCGCTGGTGTGCATAAGCCAGGGCGGCACACAGGTCTTTGGCTATTTGCCACACTTGTTCTTTGGGCAAGCCCTTATTGCGCTGGTTTTTAATGAGTTGATCCAGCGGCTGCCCTTCGAGCAGCTCCATGGTCATGAACAGCGTGTCGCCTTCGCGGTCAAAATCGTGCACCGTAACGATATTAGGATGTGCGAGCGTCTGGGATTTAGCCGTTTCCTGCTGCAGCGTAACAAATGCGTCGGGGTGATCTTTGAAATCCTGGTTGAGGATCTTGGTGGCGATATATGGATTGGGGTCCTCTGCCTCGACTTTGCGCAAATCTTTGGTTTTGTAGACGGTCCCCATACCGCCATGCCCCAGCACATCCTCTAACAGGAAGCGCTTTTTCAGCAGCCTGCCTTTACCACTTTGGGATTGTTTAACCAGTTCACGCGCCTGTGCAAACCCGGTCGAGTGATTGTGTGGAGCACTGTATTGGGTGAATTGAGTGGCGTTCGCTGTATCGGCAACCGGCGACGACGATTCCGGGCGCCTCTGTGCAACGCGTGTTTCCCCCTCCTCAACCGAGGCCCTTAGACTGGTCTTATTCGATTCTTCGTTGTCGGCCACGCAAAAATCCCCTGAGCTTTTGGCGTATTTATAACCATGAATACTAACACGGCTGCGGGTTCTGCGGCATGTTGCGTCAAGCGGTAACATCGATGGATAAACAGGCGGGGCAAAGTAAGCAAGCTTTCCGCCAAAGTGCCAATTCCAGTAAAAGATCATAGTTTCTTCGGTTGACAAACGAATCGAACACGGCATAATGTCGCGTCCTTGAATCCCGACCCCTTTTCGACAGTTTTGTCCAGAATTTATCTATAGGAGCACTAAGGTGGCAAACTCACCCCAAGCCAAAAAACGCGCGCGTCAAAATGAAAAAGCTCGCAAGCACAACGCAAGCATGCGCTCTATGGGGCGTACTTACCTCAAGAAAGTGCTTGCCGCTATCCAAACTGGTGACAAGGCAGCAGCCCAAGCCGCTTATGTTTCAGCTGTTTCAGTGATTGATCGCATCGCTGACAAGGGCCTGATCCATAAGAACAAGGCAGCTCGTCACAAGAGCCGTTTGAACGCCAAACTCAAGGCATTGGCAGCAGCCTAATTGCCCAGTTGGTTTCAAGCGTGAAAAAGCCGGCTCAAGCCGGTTTTTTTATGCCCGCAATTTGGTCAAAGTGCTGCCTTAGGCACCACAAAGCATAACTTTAGCTCTATACACTGTCACATAAACAGATTATCTTCGGCAGCAACTTTTGACCGGAACCCTTTTTCGGCATTTCAAAAAGAGAGCTGGGG
>NZ_JBRFPI010000120.1:0-11200 GCF_053579595.1 Cellvibrio sp. | reverse complement strand
GAAAATGAATGCTTGCAGGATTGTGAAAGGATTCAGGAAGAACTGTGGAAAGATTATGCAAGTCAGTTTTTGGTGTAAAAAATGCCGCATGAAGTGCAAAAAAGCCGTTGGTTGAGACATTTTCGAGAGACGTAGTGTAATGCCTTCCATGGCTTCTTTAAGATAAATTCATCAGGAAATTTGCAGCCGATAACCCACTCCGTAGACCGAATGAATAATATCTTCATTGCAAATAGGTTGTAATTTTTTGCGCAGTTTGGTGATGTGGGAATCCATAGTTCTGTCGCTGACGACACGATGATCGGTGTAGGCGTTTTTCAATAATAAATCGCGCGAGATAACCCGCTGTTTGTTGAGTAGCAATGTTTCCAGAATGCGAAATTCAATGCTGGTCAACTCGACGCATTGATCGCCCACGCACGCGTACTGGCGCTCTTTGTCCAGGCGCAGTCCTTCCTCCTGTTGTTCTTCACTTTTATTGCTGCGGCGCAACACGGCTTTTACGCGTGCGACGACTTCGCGTGGACTAAATGGCTTGCAAATATAATCATCAGCGCCCAGCTCCAAACCAATCAAGCGATCAATTTCTTCCACCTTGGCGGTGGTCATAATAATTGGCACCTGCGAGGTTTTGCGCACTTCCTGGCAAATACTTAAACCATCGCGCTTGGGCAGCATTAAATCAAGTAATACCAAATCCCATTTTTCAGTCAATATTTTTTGTAGCCCCAGTTCGCCATCGCTCACCAGTGTTGCCGAAAAACCTTCGCTGGTGAGGTAGTCTTGCAAAATTTCGCCTAAATCAATTTCATCTTCAACAATTAAAATGTTCATGCAGATTCCTGTAGTGGTAAATAAACGGATACTTTTAATCCGCCCAGTTCGCTGGTTTCAATGCTGACGCGTCCGGCGTGAGCTTCGACGATGTTGCGGCAAATACTCAGACCCAAACCGGCGCCGCCAGTTTCACGGCTGCGTGAGGATTCGGCGCGATACAAACGTTCAAACAGTTTTTCATGCAGCGCCGGATCAACGCCGGGGGCTGAGTCTTCAATCACAAAAGTTGCCTGGCTTGCATCAGCGGATAAAGCGATACGGATTTTTCCGGGTGCTTCAGTGTAGTTAATACTGTTGTTAAATAAATTCAAAAAGAGTTGATGCAACCGCTCGGGATCAGCAAATGCCATCACTGGGTTTTTCGGCAGTGTTCGTTCCAGTTCAAGCCCGTTTTGAATCAGCTTGTCTTGCAGGGAAACGCTTAATTCTTCGATGATTTCTGCGATATCGCACTCCTGCTTGCGATAGCTCATTGCGCCTATGTCGGTGAGTGAGAGTTGGTATAAATCATTTACCAGACTGGCGAGACGCGCAGCGTGTTTTTGCAAGCGGGTAATGGCTTTTGCATCAAATTTTCTAACGCCGTCTTCTAGCGCCTCAAGGTCGGCTTTGAGTACGGCCAATGGGGTGCGCAGTTCATGGGAGATATCGGCCACCCAGCGTTTGCGCGCTTGTTCGGTTTGGTTGAGTGTATGCGCCAAGTGGTTGAGGTTTTCGGCGAGGGTTGAAATTTCATCCTGCCCTTTGGTGGATAGCCGCTGTTGATATTCCCCTTTACTCAACTGCTGTACATGCGTTGCCAATTTTTTTACGCGCTGTGTGAGTAAATAGGAGAGCGGAATTGCACAGGCCAATGCGATGGACAGTGCAACCATCGCCATTAACAAAAAATGATTTTGTTGGCGTTTGGCAAATTCGTTATCGCGCAGGTCGCGCAGTGCAGGGTTCAAGGGTGTACCGAGATAACCCACTAATTTTTTGTGGCCATCGATATTGATATACAGATCGCTGAAAAAGTAGGTTTCATTGCGCCATTTTTTCCCGCTGATGACTTTTTCTTTGTGGTTCAAAAGAATAAAACGCTTGTAAGGTTGATGCCGTAAAAAATCATCCGGTTGGGCAGGTCCTCGCCTATCGTCCCGGCGTGCATCCTGAGCGTTTTTACGAATTAGAAATGCGCTGCGGTCATTGCGGTCTTCATCGCCGCCATCGATACGTGTATCCAATTCGGGCGGAAAGGGAAAGGGAATAGGGCGCTCACCGCGCTGGCGCATGTTGGCGCTGTATTGCCACACAAATAATTCCCAATAATGCGGGTTTACTTTAAACGCATCCCAATTGCCGTTGTAAGTAAAGTGCTGCTCCAGCGCCATGATTAGCCGGGCATTGCGCGAGGCTTCTTTTTGCTCCATGTAATGATTAAATCCGCGCTCAAAACTCAAGCGTGAATACATAAATAATCCGCCCGTTAGCAGCACGGCAAAACAGGCAAAAACTAAAAATACTTGGATGCGCAGATTAAACTTCACAGCGGTGGATAACCCTTTTTTAATGGATAGAATGCGGAACTATTACTGACAGAATATGCAAAAACAGCGATTTGGCAATCGCATGAGATTGGCCTGCCGGTGCTGGCTGGGGTAAAATGGCAATACTTGAGCAAAATACTCGGATATATCCGGTTGTGTTTATTCCGATTGCCCCCAATTAACCAGCTCCCTATTGAATAGCCCATACTGAATATCGAGGTAGATAAGATGGACGTGTTAGATACGATCAAACAACAAATCAGCGAAAACGATGTGATTCTGTATATGAAAGGTTCGCCCAGCGCGCCTCAATGTGGATTCTCGCAGCGCGCGTCCCAGGCGTTAATGGCCTGCGGCCAACGCTTTGCTTATGTGGATATTTTGAGCAATCCGGAGATTCGCGCTGAATTGCCTAAATTTGCCAACTGGCCAACCTTTCCACAATTGTGGGTGAAAGGCGAGTTGATCGGCGGCTGCGATATCATCACCGAGATGAATGAAAAAGGTGAGTTGAAGCCTTTGATTGACGCTGCTGTTGCCGGCTAATACCCTCGGGTCGGTTGCCTATCTAGCGGTGACCGACCTATTGCCTGCTATTGCTGTAATGCCAGATATAACAACACCCCTGCACCTATCACACTGAATACACAGAGCGATAAACCAATAACACGCTGGCGTGCGCGGCTGTGTTCGTCGTTTTGATGTTGCAGTTGGTGTGCGCGCCAGGCAATGTCTTTGGATTTGACCAGTTTGGTGCGAATTTGCTGGAGCGCGAGAATATCTTGTTCTAATTGCGAGTTCGGCTCGCTGCTGTTTTGTTGTACACGCTGTTGTTCAAGTTTCTTGAGTTGTTGATCCAGTTGCGCAAGCTTGTGATCCAGCGCAGCGGATACCTGACGAATTTGCATAATAAGGGCTCAATATTGGGGCTGGCTAACCTTAGCAGAAACCGGGCACCTTTGCCGTTTGAAGTACATTTCACCCTGGTTACACCTTTCTGCTACTCGTCGTTGTAAAGCGATTGCTATAATTCGCGCCCATCAAGCATCGCGCTGTGCGACGTCCTTTTCCTGTGTGAGTAGATACCTTGGATAAACATAGTTCACCCGAGTTTCATTCGTCATTTTATGGTCCGCGCTACTGGCCAACCTGGTTGCTGTTGGCGTTCTTCCGTATCTGTGCACTCTTGCCAGTATCGTTCAATGTTGCGATTGGCCGGTTTATCGGTGTGTTATTTAACCTTTTGGCGCCGTCCCGCCGCCGGATTGCGGAGACCAATATCGCGCTCTGTTTTCCCGAGTTGGATGCGCAGGCGCAAAAGAAAATTGTCGATGGTGTAATACGCAATTGCGGCATCAGTATCATGGAATCGGCCATGGCGCTCTGGGGACAAGAGAGCAAGCTACGCGATCGCCACAACGTTGAAGGGTTGGAGCATCTCGCGGCGGCAAAGGCAAATGGCCAGGGCGCGCTTCTGGTGGGATGCCACTTTACGACCATGGATCCGGCCGGGCGTGTATTTGCTTATCACGCTGAGGCGCACATGTTGTATCGCAAAGATCCTAATCCGCTCCTGGCGTATGAGTTGATCAAGGCACGCGAAAAATACCTGACCTCTGCCATTGTGTTTAGCGACACGCGCCAGCTGATTAAAAAACTGCGCCAGGGGGAAGCTGTCTGGTACGCGCCTGATCAGGATTACGGCAAGGACCAAAGTGTATTCGCCCCGTTTTTTGGTATCCCGGCAGCGACGGTGTTGGGTACTGCGCGTATTGCGCAATTAGGGCGCGCGGTGGTTTTGCCCTATGCCCATTACCGTGAAGACAATGGCCACTACAAATTGATCTTTGGCCCACCACTCGACAACTTTCCCTCGGGTGATGATGTGGTCGATGCAACGCGCATCAACAAAATTATCGAAGACATGGTGCGTGTGAAGCCAGACCAATACCTCTGGGTACATCGCCGCTTTAAAACCCGCCCTCCAGGGGAGCCAGGCCTCTATAAGAAAAAGAAGTGATGCTTCCCCGGAAAGCATTTACCGTGAAAACTTAATAAAATAGGTTAAGTTTAATTGGCCTATGCTATAAAGCCGCCAAATCGCGCGACCCACCGCAAACCTTGAAGCTTTAGGAGATAAACACCGATGTTAAGAATGTTTAAAGTTCAAGGTAATACCCTGCGTGAAGACAAACAGTCCGAAGATGATACCAAGCTGGCATTGAATACTGCGCTCTGGATTGATGCGCGCGAGCCAAGCGATGAAGAGCGTGAGGAGTTAAATACTTTCCTGCGCGCCGAGCTGCCTGAGTCCGATGATGTGGAGGAAATTGAGTTCTCCGCGCGCTATTTTCAGGATGGTGTCGGCATCCATGTCCACTCCCTTTTTCTAGCGCCCGGTGAGTCAGGCCGTCATAGCACGGCAACCGTTGCGTTCATCCTGCAGGAAAAGCGTCTCATCTCTGTGCGTGACGGCGATCTTGCTGATTTCCGTTTGCTGCGTATGCGGGCCCGCGCTGGCCAGGTGCATGTGACATCACCGCAAGATCTACTGGTGACCATGTTTGAGCAGAAAGTGGAAAACCTCGCTGACGCCCTTGAAGATATTCATCGCAAACTGGAAGAAGTTAGTCATATGGTGTTGGAAGATGCCGATGCAGAGTTGGAAGATGCGATTGATCAACTCGCCAAATTGGAGGACAGCAACGGGAAAATCCGCCTTTGCCTGATGGATACACAGCGTTCGATTTCCTTTTTGCAACGCCACCTGCGCGAATCCTTTGAGCTGCAGGAGACCGCACGAGAGATTAAGCGCGATGTGGATACACTCATGTCGCACACCGCTTTTTTGTTCGACAAGATCAACTTCCTGATGGACTCGACCCAAGGTTTTATCAATATCGAACAAAACCAGATCATCAAGATTTTCTCCATCGCCGCAATGGTCTTCCTGCCACCCACCGTGGTTGCCAGCGCCTACGGCATGAACTTTGAGTTTATCCCGCACAGTCACTGGAAATACGGGTTTGGTGTGGCGGTTCTCTTGATGCTGCTATCGGCAGTGCTGCCTTACTGGTATTTCAAGCGCAAAGATTGGCTTTAGATATTCAGGGCATGGGCCAAAAAAAACCGCTGCGAATACTTGCTGCGGTTTTTTATGGTGTGTGCGTTATTGGGTTCTGTCTTGTCGCTGATTTTCGCCCTGAATGCGATGCCAGATCCAAGCTAGCAATAACAGTGTAGGTATGACAGAAAAAGTGCTCATAATAAAAAAAGTGGAATAGCTGCTGGCTTCCACTATGTAGCCTGACAAGCCGCCAATAAATTTACCGGGCAAGTGCGCGAGTGACACGAGTAGCGCATATTGTGTTGCGGTGAAATTGCGGTTGGTCAGGCTCGACATAAACGCCACCAACACAACACCTGCAAAGCCTTGCGATAAATTGTCTGCACTGATTGTGGCAAAAAAGGCCCAGTTCTCACCGGGGTTGTGTGCCATTAATAAGTAGACAACATTCGAGACAGATACAGCCAGTGCGGCAAGCACCAACATTGAACGCAAACTAAATGCCGCGATGCATATACCACCCAAAAATGCGCCCGCGATACCAATCCACACGCCGTACACTTTTGAAACTGTGGCTATATCGGCTTTGGTATAACCTGAGTCTAGATAGAACGGTCCAGCCAGTACACCGATCATTTGGTCGGGCAATTTAAATAATCCCACAAACGCCAACAACGCCAGCGCGAGCCAAAAACCATTGCGTGAAAAAAATTCCTGAAAGGGTTTTATAAACGCATCCCACAAACGAATTTCGCGCACAATTAATTCTTGTGCGGCGGGTTCTTTGGATATTAAGCCCGCCACCAAAGGCAGCAAAATACAAGCTGCCATTATTAAATAGGCCGTCGTCCAGCCAGTGAGCTCGGCTAAATAAAGGGCTATGGCGCCCGATATGATCAACCCGAAGCGATAGCCCAAAATATAGGTCGCCGCGAGTGCAGCTTGCGATTCCAGTGGAGCTACTTCAATGCGATAGGCATCAATCACTATGTCCTGCGTAGCGCCCGCAAACGCAACAACTCCTGCAAGTGCGACAAACAATAGCAGCGATGATTCTGGCCCCATTATTGCCATGCTCGCGAGCGCAACAATAAGCAGTACTTGAGATAGTGCCAACCACCCTTTACGGCGGCCCAAAAAGGGCAGCGGATAGCGATCAATTAATGGTGCCCACAAAAATTTCAGCACATAAAAAAAACTGGCGTAACTAATTAAGCCAATCACACTCAGTGCGACTCCGGTATCGCGCAACCAGGTGGAGAGCGTAACGCCTACTAATAAAAAGGGCAGGCCAGAACCAAAACCTAAAAACAGCATGGTGAGGGCGGAGGGAGTAGCAAACGCGCGCTTGATACCACGCCAGCCTTTGTAGTTATTTTGTTCGGGTGATGCTTGCGCAGTTGGAGTCATAATTTTTTAGTTCAGTACTGTTTCAGCAATAGTGATAAGAAATTGCGGTATTAAAATTGCGGTTAATTATTGTAACCATAAATACGCAAACTGATTTTTCCATTTTTTATATCTACGCCTTCTGTTTGTAAGCGATGACATTGTTTTTTATACGCGGCCGAGTCGGGCGGCAGCGAAATTTTTCCTTGCGCATTAATCACCCTGTGCCAGGGCAGTTCGGTGTTTTCCGGTAATCCACACAGCACGGTTCCCGCGAGGCGCGCTGCACCGGGTAACCCGGCGAGGGTAGCCAGTTGCCCATACGTAACCACCTTGCCTGCGGGAATCGACATCAGCGCCAGATAAATGGCTTCCCGGTTGGTTGCAGATGTGGTGCTCGCTGGAGTTGATGCCATATTGACTCATATGCCTGTAAATTGATCTTGCTAAACCCGCGCTTACCGGAATAAACCCAAGCCTAACCTAAATTAACACTATTAACATTTTTGGCGTTGCTCGATGGTGATGCGGTCACTTTAATTGACATAGGTCAGTTGATAAACCGGAACAGGTCACTTGTGAAGTATATTTTCATCGTTTTTATTCTAGTTCTGAGTGCTGGCGTGCACGCCGGTGTGGTGGAGTTGCGTAACGGTGATCGGCTTGAAGGTGAGCTGGTGCGTGTTGATGGTGAGCACTTGGTGTGGAAATCCACCCATTTCGGCGAGCAGTGGATTAAAAAAACCAACATCAAGAATATCGCTTCAAGTAAATCACTCAAAATCAATGGCAGCAAATCCGCGTGCTTGTTGGAAAGAATGGAAGCGGAGCAGCTGGTTTATCAATGCGAAAAATCATCGCGCAGCAAACGCACATCACTGTTAACCATAAAAACCCTGTTGCCTTACGAGGATTATAAAAAAGGCGCCTATGTGCATCACGGGCGGTTGAATTTGTGGGGTGCCTACGCGCGCGGCAATGAAGTGCGCGATGAATGGAATTTACAGAGCGAGATGGATTTTCGCCGCAGTGATGTCCGCCATGTGGCGGGCGCTGAATACGCGCGCTCGTCCTGGTTTTATTCTGCACCGCAGGAACGTTGGAATACCCGTTATTCACTCGATTGGTTTTTGGGTGACCATTGGTTTTGGTATAACGGTGCACTGATCGGTGCAGATCCACAGCGGGGTATGGCTAAATACAAAAGCCTGGGCACAGGGGCGGGCTATCAATTCTTTGAAACATCTGGTTCGGCGTTGTCGCTCAAGAGTGGCTTGGCTTACATGGACGAACGCTATGTATTCCCCGCCGATTTGATCGGTGATTTTGCGGAAGAAGATTCCTTTATGGCTCTGCGTCTTGCCACTGATTTTCGTTATAACTTGCCTTTGGGTGTTGGTTTTTTTCATAACAATGAAATGCTGCAATCGACAGAGGATGAGCCCAATTGGCGGATGAAGACCACCACCGGATTAAGTTCGATGATTCTCAAGCGTATCTATTCCGAATTCAAAATTGATTATTGGTTGGATAGCGAGCCGCAACCAGCGCGCAAAGGCAAAGATACACGTATGTCACTGGGCGTGAGTTACAAGTGGTAAACTGCCGGTTCCACGACTATGGGTTTGATTGATGCGCATACCTCTTTTTCCTGTCTTTGTGCTTTTACCGGTATTGGAACTCTGGCTGATGATTGAAATCGGCGGGGAAGTGGGTGCCTTGGCGGTGATCCTCTGGCTGGTGGCGATGATTGTTCTCGGTATCAATTTGCTCCGCTATCTGGGCGCGTCGAGCATGCTGCAAGCGGCGCAAAATGTGCGTAGCGGCGGCGCTATGCCAGCCCAAACCCTGGCGGATGGACTCTTCAAGGCTGTGGGGGCTGTGTTGTTGATCATTCCGGGGTTCATTACCGATTTAATGGCGCTGCTCTGTTTTATCCCGCTAGTACGCAGACTGCTGCTCAAGCGTTGGTTGGCAAAAATTGCGGTGAGTGCCAGCGCGCGTGGTTTTAAAACGGCAGGTTTTGGGGCTGATCCATTCAAGTCTGGCTCATTTACCTCCGCAACCGGTAATGTCTACGAGCATCAAGGTTCGGCTCAAACCGATACTGATAAAGCCATTAACGGTGTGCTAATTGACCAACAGCCTGAATCACCAACGCCTAAAGCCCCCAAAAGCGAATAAATCAGCGTTCTTTCGACAAAATTAAACCTTCCTCTGTTGAAATCCCCAAACCCAGCCCCAGATAGGTGTCACCACTTTTTGGTCACCGCTTTTTGGTCACTATTTAAGGGGCTAGCTCCTTAAAATTGGTGGCTTTAATGGACGGCCTTGAAACTTTTCCGGCCGTCCCTATATGTCATCACGCGGAGCCGCAATGCTTTTTCCATACCCTGAGGGTGGCGGTGAAAGCCCGGTTCCAAGCTCGTTCAATCTGTTTTGTTAGGAGACAAAGTTCCATGAAAATTCGTCCGTTGCATGATCGTGTTGTAGTTCGTCGCAAAGAAGAAGAAACCAAAACCGCTGGCGGGATCATCCTGTCCGGTGCTGCGAAAGAGAAGCCGAATCAAGGTGAAGTGCTGGCCGTTGGTAATGGCCGTGTACTGGCAAGCGGTGAATTGCGTCCTCTGGATGTAAAAGTAGGCGACGTTGTGGTGTTCGGTAAGTATGCAGGCAGCGATACCATCAATATCGATGGCGAAGAGCTGGTGATCCTGAGCGAGTCCGATATCAAAGCGGTTCTGGTGTAATCCACAGCCTTAAAGAATTTAACGTGAAGTCGCATTCAGTCGGCTTCCTGGTGTTAACACAAGATTGTAGGAATTAAAGATATGTCAGCTAAAGATGTGAAATTTGGTGATAACGCACGTCAACGTATGTTGGTTGGTGTAAATATTCTGGCCGATGCAGTTAAAGCAACTCTTGGCCCGAAAGGCCGTAACGTAGTGTTGGAGAAGTCATTCGGCGCTCCTACCGTGACTAAAGACGGTGTTTCTGTTGCCAAAGAAATCAACTTGAAAGACAAGTTTGAAAATATGGGCGCTCAAATGTTGAAAGAAGTTGCTTCGCGCGCTTCTGACGACGCAGGTGACGGTACTACTACTGCAACTGTATTGGCACAAGCCATCGTCAACGAAGGTTTGAAATCTGTTGCTGCCGGCATGAACCCGATGGATCTGAAACGCGGTATCGACAAAGCAATCACTGCTGCAGTTGCTCACGTTAAGTCAATCGCGCAGCCATGTGTTGATAGCAAATCTATTTCGCAAGTGGGCAGCATCTCTGCCAACAGCGACACTTCTGTCGGTGCTTTGATTGCAGAAGCTATGGACAAAGTAGGTAAAGAAGGTGTGATCACCGTTGAAGAAGGCACCAGCCTCGAAAACGAATTGGATGTAGTAGAAGGTATGCAGTTTGACCGCGGTTACCTGTCTCCTTACTTCATCAACAATCAAGACAACATGAGCGTTGAACACGATCATCCTTACATCCTGTTGGTCGACAAAAAAATCTCTAACATCCGCGAATTGTTGCCTGTGTTGGAAGGCGTTGCCAAATCTGGCAAGCCGCTGGTAATCGTTGCGGAGGATGTTGAAGGCGAAGCGCTGGCAACTCTGGTTGTTAACAACATCCGCGGCATCGTGAAAGTGGCTGCTGTGAAGGCACCTGGTTTCGGTGATCGTCGTAAAGCAATGTTGCAAGACATCGCTGTATTGACTGGTGCTACTGTGATCTCTGAAGAAGTGGGTCTGGATCTGGAAAGTGCAACTCTGGAACACTTGGGTACTGCAAAACGCGTCACCATGAACAAAGACAACACCACAATTGTTGATGGTGCTGGTAACGCGGCAGAAATCAAAGCGCGCGTACAACAAATTCGTGTGCAAATCGAAGAAACTTCTTCAGATTACGACCGCCAAAAACTGCAAGAGCCTGTGGCTAAATTGGCTGGCGGTGTTGCGGTAATCAAAGTTGGCGCTGCTACCGAAATGGAAATGAAAGAGAAGAAAGCGCGCGTTGAAGATGCCCTGCACGCTACCCGTGCTGCGGTAGAAGAAGGTGTGGTTCCTGGAGGTGGTACTGCATTGCTGCGCGCTGTTGCCGCAATCGCTGACCTGAAAGGCGACAACGAAGACCAAAATGCGGGTATTTCGATTGCACGTCGCGCAATGGAAGCTCCTTTGCGTCAAATCGTTGCCAACGCTGGTGATGAGCCATCTGTTGTTGCTGACCAAGTTAAGAAGGGTTCTGGCAACTATGGCTACAACGCTGCTACTGGCGTATTCGGCGACATGTTGGAAATGGGTATCCCCGATCCAGCCAAAGTAACTCGCTCTGCATTGCAGGCAGCAGGTTGCATCGCTGGTTTGATGATCAT
>NZ_JBRFPI010000119.1:0-11247 GCF_053579595.1 Cellvibrio sp. | reverse complement strand
ACCGTATCACTCTGCCTCTGGTCGAGCGCAGCAATCACTACCGGCGCAATTGCTGCCGCTGTCGGCCTGGTATTGCGCTTGAATGGGATGGCGCAGTGGATTATGTGGGAAGTCTCGGCACTGTTTGAAAACATGGGCACTGCACGCGATGGTTTAAATACCCTATCAATTCCACGTGAAGTGCAAGACAAACCCAATGCGCTGCCTCTACTTATCCAACAAAGCCAGATCGACTTTAAATCCGTGCGTTTTAATTACGGTAAAAAAGACGGATTACTACAGCAGTTTGATTTGCATATTAACGCCGGTGAAAAAATTGGTTTGGTCGGCCGCTCGGGCGCAGGCAAATCCACTTTGGTAAATTTATTATTGCGTTTTTATGATGTCGATGACGGGGCAATTTTAATTGATGGCCAAAACATCGCGGACATCAAACAAGAAAGCCTGCGCGCGCAAATCGGCATGGTTACCCAAGACACATCTCTACTCCACCGCTCCATCCGCGACAACCTGCTCTATGGCAAACCTGATGCAACAGAAGAAGAGATGATCTGCGCCGCCAAGCAGGCAGAAGCGCACGATTTTATTATGAGGCTCAGTGACAACGAAGGCCGCAAAGGCTATGACGCCCATGTAGGTGAGCGCGGTGTTAAATTATCTGGCGGCCAGCGCCAGCGCATTGCTATCGCCCGTGTACTGATAAAAAACGCCCCGATTTTAATTATGGATGAAGCGACCTCTGCATTGGACTCTGAAGTAGAAGCCGCCATCCAAACCAATTTAAATACGCTGATGCAAGGCAAAACGGTGATTGCAATCGCGCACCGTTTATCCACTATTGCGGCGTTGGATCGCTTGATCGTATTGGATAAAGGCCAGATTATCGAGCAGGGAACACACAACGAATTGATCGCATTGGGCGGCGTATATGCGCATTTATGGGCGCATCAATCAGGAGGGTTTTTGGGGGAGTTTTAACAAGTATTAAGAAGCAGCAAGTCTATGAATTTTCTTGCTACTTCGAGCAAGGGACTAAGTAGGTGTGTCATCCGGCTTGTCGTACCAAACACCGTATTTATCCCCCTGCCATACCAATAGGTGGAAAAAATACGCTGTTAGTAAAAAAGCCAAACCACCGGGTAATGCTTTAGGGTCAAACCACGCAAACGCACAGAGTGCGAATCCGCAAGCATGGCAAAAAAACATACCCCTCACACTGGACTTACGCAAAGGTTTAAAACTTAGGTAATTAATAAAAAACCACCATTTCAACCACAACGGCTGGCTACGCCACACATCAGAATTTTTATCTATCATCATTCGCTCCTGGGTTAGGGTTGCTACATCCACTTCAAGCACAGAGGCGAGGCATTTAAGTGATTCCACACTGGCGTTATTGCCGCTTTCAATCCGCTGAATGGTTCTGACATTCAAGCCAGACATTTGCGCTAACTGCTCTTGCGAGAGATGGCGACTAATACGCAGTTCTTTAAGAATCATTTATTTACTCCAACCTGTGTGAACCCAGAGTATTGCTAAAAGCACGCCCAGTCGGGTACGGCAGCTACCCGACTTTCACCCGACACAGGTGCTGAATAGATTGCGAGGATTCTTTTCTGGCGAGAATTCGTGCGGCGTTATTTTTTTGCGAAATACACGTCCCAAATTACCAGCAGGATTCCCACAAAAAATCCCACATGGGCAACCATTGCACCTACAGCAAACAACCAGCTCAGCAATACGGGGTTTCCATCTGCAGGGCCGAAGGCGCTATAGAGCATAATCGGTGCGGCGCAGACGAGAACCAACATTAAACTCAGTGCAATAATCTTTATGCCGCGCAATGATTTACTGCGCAACACGGCGCGGATTGGATTCCACATAGGCTTACCACATAAGGTCGTCGGGAATAACGTAATCCTTGTAGGGATCATCTTCATCGACTTTATTATCGGTTTTGGTATTGGCAACCACGACGAATTTTGCATCGCGTTGTGCAATTTTGTCAGCGACTATACGGGGCACCACCTCATAACCATCGCCGAGCTTGACCACGCCCAACAAACCGCGCGCGATTTGCTCAAGCACCAATGGAGATACGCGCATTTTTTTGATGAGTTTGCCATCGGTAAAATTATATTCCACATCGCCATTGCCAGCGCCTTTGGGTTGACGATGGTTTTCGATGAGCTGTTTGATTTGGGCAGCTATGGCTTTTTGTTGCAGTTCCAGATCGCGCTGGCGATTTAATTCGCGGTCGCGCTCCACTTTTTCCAAACGAGCTTGTTCAGCGGATTGTTTTACTTCATCAATCACTTCTTCATTGGAGCGACGCGCGACATTGGTTTCTTTACGTTTTTCTTTATTGGCCTGTTTGGCTTTTTTGGTGTCTATCAAACCGGCTTTGAGCAGTTGATCTTGTAGAGAGGCCATAAAAAATTCCGATCAAATATAGTGATTAGCTGGGTAATGCGCCCTCACCCACTGCGCACGCTTGGCGATGGCAGCGCGTTTGCCTTCGCTCTGGTTATCCAGGTGCTTGACTTGTAAGGCCAAGCGAGGATGCTGTTGAAAACGCGCTCGGTGCTTCCGCAAAAACTCCCAGTACAAGGTCGTAAATGGGCAGGCGTTTTCTGTTTCAGCGTCGTCTGGCTTGTACCGGCAGTGATCGCAATAGTTGCTCATCTTGGCAATGTAACGACCAGTGGCGATATAGGGCTTGGAAGCCATTATGCCACCATCAGCGTATTGACTCATCCCTAATACGTTGGGCAATTCAACCCATTCGACAGCATCGACATACATCGCCAAATACCATGCATGAATTTGTTCGGGTCGTGTTTGCCAAAGTTGGGCAAACAGGCCGGTGACCATAAGCCGCTGGATATGATGACCGTAACCTGTGTCCAGTACCTGCCGAATACTATGACTCAGGCATGCCATGTCTACCTCGCCGTTCCAGTAAAAGTCGGGCAGATTGTGCTGGGCATCTAATGCATTCATCTCCTTCCATTCCGGCATTAAGCTCCAATAAAGACCGCGCACGTATTCGCGCCATCCCAGAATCTGGCGAATAAAACCCTCTACGGCATTGAGAGGCGCATGACCGCGGGTGAACGCACGCTCTGCCGCCTGCACAACTTCCAGTGGTGATAACAATTTAAGGTTCAGTGCTGCCGATATCCGCGAATGATAGAGCCAGGGCTCGCCAGTCCACATGGCATCCTGGTATTCACCGAACAGCGGTAAATTTTTTTCGACAAAAAAATCCAGCAGCGCAAGCGCTTGCTGGCGATTCACTGGCCAACCAAAACTCAATAAATTACCGGGATTGTCGGGAAAAAACGCTGCGACAGAATCGATCGCACTCTGGGTAATCTTATCGACCGGAAAAACCAAGGCGCTGTCCAATAACCCCGGCCCTGCTTTGCCAAAGGCGCCACGATTGTCTTTATCATAATTCCAATCGCCGCCGAAGGGCGCATCGCCGTTCATTAGTATCCCCGTGCGTTTACGCAGCTGGCGATACCAATATTCCATGCGCAATTGTTTTTTGCCTTTTTTCCATGCGCTGAACTCACCCGGCTTGGCGATAAAGTGATTATCGGCCAGCACCTCAAGTGACAGCTGGTGGTCGGTACAACAATGCTTTATTTCCTGCAGTACACGATAATCACCTGGCAACACGACGCTCAGTTGAGTCACCGCATAATGTCGCAGAGTCGCGTTAATCGCCGCAGTGAAATTCGGCTGCTCATGCTCTTCAAGCGAGTAATAAACCAGCGGCAATTTTTCATCGCGCAACCCTTGCGCAAAATGGCGCATAGCAGCAAGAAACAACGTGCTCCGCTGTTTGCTTGAGGGAACATGGGTACTTTCGCCGAGGGTTTCTGCCATCCACAGGAGGTCCTGCGCTGGATCGAAATCAGCAAAAATAAGGCTGTCGCGATTGAGTTGATCGCCGAGTACCAGGCACAAGTGACGTATTTTTTTCATTGGGGGGATTGCTTCCTATCTCTACGAGCGGCGGTGCTGCAAGCAGTGGAACAATACTTGACCTCCAGCCAAACTTTTTCCCATTTTTTTCGCCATGTATACGGGCGCTGGCAATGCTGGCAAATTTTTTGTGGCAAGTGCTGTTTTTTCATACTGCGGGACTTTTTTTTGAAAATCGACTTTTTGATTCTAGCTGTCCATTACGAAAAATATCGACGCTGGTATCATTCGCCACCCACTTAATTCGACTGAACTGACCAATGCCATCACCACACACCAAAACCTGGGATATTTTCTGCCGCGTTATCGACAACTTTGGCGATATCGGCGTCTGCTGGCGACTGGCGCGGCAATTAGTCGAGGAACACCAACAAGCGGTAAGGTTATGGGTCGATGACCTGAATTCGCTGGTACGTATATGGCCTGAAACCCTCCAAGTGGATCAACAACAGGTCGCGGGCGTTCAAGTATGCCGCTGGAACACGGAATTTGACGCGGATGTGCAGGTTGCTGACGTGGTTATCGAAGCCTTTGCCTGCGATATCCCCGCTCTCTACTTGGACAAGATGGCGCAGCTCAAGCGCATCGGCCAAACGCCTGTATGGATTAATCTGGATTATTTGAGTGCAGAAAGTTGGGTCGAGGAATTTCATCGCATGCCCTCCGCTCATCCGGCTACCGGCCTGCGCAAAACTTTTTTCTTCCCCGGTTTTACTGCGCGCACCGGCGGGTTGTTGCGCGAAGGGTCATTGATAAGCGCACGCGATACATTCCAAGCCGCCCCCTGGCTGGCAAGTATGGGCTTTGAACCGCAACCAGAGGCGCTGCTGGTGTCCCTTTTTGCCTACGAAAATCCAACACTTGCCAGTCTCATCAAGGCTTGGGCAGTTTCCAGCCGGCCAATTCACTGCTTGGTGCCCAGCGGTAAAATCCTTACTAGCATCAACGAGGCGATCAAGCAGGAATTAGTCGTTGGCGATATCTACTCGCAAGGGAACCTGCATTTACAAGTCATCCCCTTTATCACCCAGACCGAGTACGACAAGCTGCTCTGGGCCTGCGATATCAATTTCGTACGCGGCGAGGACTCATTCGTGCGGGCACAATGGGCGGCAAAACCTATGCTCTGGCATATCTACCCCCAGGACGAGGAAGTGCACATCACCAAACTCAATGCATTTCTTGATCACTACACGGCGCACTACAGCGAGCAGTTGGCGAATACGATTCGTGCGTCTTGGCTGGCTTGGAATCAGGGCGAGAATATAGAGAGCTATTGGCATCAGCTCATATCCCAGCTACCCGATTGGCGCCTGCACAGCCAAATCTGGTGCGATTCGCTGCTCGAACAGCCTGATTTAGCCAGTCAATTAGTTACTTTTTGCGCTAGCCGCCAAGGCTAAAAAAGCACTACAGAAAAACCGCAAAGAACTGTATAGTAGCGCGCCGATTTCAAACTCGGGACGCCTGAGGGCTTTTACGCCCGCGCGCCATGCGCATCAAGGCCTCCCTCTTATTCGTTAACCTCTGCAAATACTGGGATTTACCATGAAAAATGCTCAAGAAACCCGCGCTGGCAACGTTCTAATGATCGACGGCTCACCTTGGGTTGTTCAAAAAGCGGAATACAACAAGTCTGGCCGTAACTCTGCTGTTGTAAAAATGAAGCTGAAAAACCTGCTGAACGGCATGAACACCGAAACCGTTTACCGCGCTGACGACAAATTCGAAGACATCCAATTGGATCGTAAAGAAGTAACCTACTCTTACTACGCTGATCCGATGTACGTATTTATGGACCCAGAGTTCAACCAATACGAAGTAACTGCTGAAGAGCTGGGCGACCTGCTCCCATGGATCGAAGATGGCATGGAAGACGTGTGTGATGCAGTATTCTACGAAGGCAAAGTAATCTCTGTAACTCCACCAAACGCGATCACTCGTGAAGTTGCCTACACCGAACCAGCAGTCCGTGGCGACACATCTGGTAAAGTGATGAAAACCGCAAAATTGGTTAACGGCACTGAATTGCAAGTTGCTGCGTTTGTTGAGATTGGCCAAAAGATCATCATCGACACCCGCACTGGCGAATATAAGTCTCGCGCTTAATTCTCCTACCTATTCAGCGGCCGCCTTGGCCGCTGAATTCCCTTCCCGCAAATCACCCCCTTCTTTACTCGATTTGTTTTAACGCCGCCCATCACTTTTAAAAACCATTCAGCACCAATCCCACTCAAAATTCAGATAAATTGCAACAATAACTCCACATTAAAAAGGAGCTATTGCTATGCACAATTTTCTAAAAATCATAATTACCTTAGTGTGCCTAATCGGTTTTTCAGTACAAGCCGATGAACCAGTACCGCAATCACTTGAAGAATTAAAAACAGTCATCGAAAAAATTCGTCAGGATACAAAAACTCCCGCACTTGGCATTGCTCTGGTCAATAAAGATGGCCCTTACTGGGTTGCTGGTTTAGGTGAGACCAATATCGAAACACACACCAGAGCCGATGAAAACACGCTGTTTCGCATAGGTTCAGTTTCCAAAATGTTTGCCGCACTTGCCGTGCTGAAATTACAAGAGGAAGGAAAACTCAATCTGAACGACAAGGTGTGCGATCTAGTTCCGGAAATTCAGTTTGAAAACCCTTGGGAAGAAACCCACCCCATCAAAGTTGTACACCTACTGGAGCATACCACTGGCTGGGATGATATCCACCTTGCGGAGTATGCCTATTCCGCACCGGACACCATGAGCACAAAAGAGGGGCTTGATTACCATCCTGATTCACGCAAATCTCGCTGGATTCCAGGTACACGTCATGCTTATTGCAATGCGGGCGCGGCGGTCGTTGCCTATATGGTAGAAAAAATAACGGACAAAAAATACGAAGACTATATCGCTGACACTTTTTTCAAACCGCTAGATATGCCTTCAACCAGCTATTTCCAAACCGATCTATACCAACAAAAAGGCGCAACACTTTACACCAACAACAAAGCAGAAAAGTACTGGCATATTATCCACAGAGCTGCAGGCTCTATTAATTCATCACCAAAAGATATGGCTAACTTTGTGCAGTTTTTATTGGCGCGCGGCACGATTCAGAATCATCAGCTAATTCCAAGCGCAGCGATGGAACGAATGGAAGTATCAGCAACTACATTGGGTAGCTCCGCAGGGCTTACAGCAGGCTATGGACTTGCCAATTACACCAGTGGCTACAAAGATTTTCACGCTGTCTTTCATGGCCATAACGGCGGTGTATTTGGCGGACTCACCGAATTAAGTTACAACAATGAGCTCGAAACTGGTTATGTGTTTATGATCAATGCAGGTAACTGGCCTGCATTCGATAAAATTTCCAAAACCATTCGCGCTTATTTGCTCAAAAATCACAAGACTAATAAGCCTCAACCTATAGCACTTCCAGAAAAATTCAAAACATTGAGTGGCTACTACGCTCCTATCAATCACCGCCAACATATGACTCGGTTCATGAACGGAATTTTTGGGGTCATGAAATTTCACACAGACGAAATGCATGTATATCGGGAGCCACTGCTCGGAGGCTGGGAAGCACCTGGTGTGGCTTACGCAATAAACAATGACTATTTAATTGAACAGTGGACGGGCCTTCCTACTATTGCTTTGGTTAATGATCCGATTGAAGGGGATACTGTACAAGTTGGAGCAGATATATTTAAACGTGTATCTGGAGTGAGAGTCTTTAGTCTGCTCGGCTTATACGTGTCACTTGGCATAATAAGTCTGTTAAGTTTGTTGGCTATCGTTGTATGGGGCTCACGCCGATTGGTGAAAAAAATACCCACAGACGCCAGTGTTTGGATTCGCATTTGGCCGTTATTGACCAGTTTGGTATTAGTGGCATCAATTGCTTGCCTGTCATTGGTTGGGTTATTTATGCAAGCGGCAGCGAGCGTATCAATACTTTCCATCACTGTTTATCTATTGAGTATTGCCTATCCATTAAGTGCCCTTGCCAGCGCAGCAATGCTAATCAAGTATCGAAACCACACTATATCAAAATGGCTATACTGGTATGCGCTAATTTACACGGGCTTGCATTTACTAATGGCTGCTCATCTCACTTACTACGGAATATTTGCGCTAAAACTCTGGGCATAATCGATGAACTTTAAATTTTTCCCGCGCAACAAGACATTTTGGATGTACCACGGATCAATTTTATTGATCATGACGCTGGCACAAACCCTGATTATTTTGTTATGGCGGGAAGAAATATTATTCAACTTTATAGGCGGATTTGTCTGGCTACCCTTGTTTACACTCGCCACACTCTATTATCGATTCCTATATAAAACACACCAATGGCACGAATTAAACACTGCAAAGAATATTGTCGTTGTAACTGGATATAGTTTAGCTAGCGGCTTCATTGTTACGTTTATTATGCTAGGTTCTATTATTCCTTTTTTTTGGGGAGATCTAGAAAAAGCCGTTGTCAAACATTCAACACCTGCCTCAACCATCATTACGCAAATGTTTATCGGCAACTGGCTTCAAACGCAATTATTTATTGGCGGCTGGATTTTTGTTTACATTAGTATTACCACCAAACAGCGCATTAAAGAAACCGAGCTGACAAACTTACGGCTGCAAAATAGCCTCAAAGAAGCAGAGTTAGCGAACTTGACCAATCAACTCAACCCACATTTTTTGTTTAACACGCTCAACAACATTAAATTCACTGTTCGAAAAGACCCGTTAAAATCCGAAAAAATGATTACAGACTTATCGGATATTTTAAGATACTCACTGGAGTCCAGCAAAAATGAAAAAGTGCAGATTTCTGATGAACTGGAAATAGTTAACCGTTACATTGATATCATCAAAGTACACATGGAAAACAGGTTACACTTTGAAAGTGATATACCAGAAGACCTGTATTCCAATTTCATTCCTCCTATGATTTTGCAAATGCTCATAGAGAATTCGATTAAGCATGGTATAGAAAACTTGCGCCACGGCGGAAAAGTTCAGCTAGTGGCAGAAGCCACTGCACATTACATCACCTTCAAAATCACCAATGATATTCCGCACACAGAAATACCAACAACGCAAAGCACCGGTATAGGTTTACGCAATATAGAGCAACGGCTTAAACTACTGTACGGCAATCCTGCAACGATAAATATCCATGAGCAAGACCAACAATTTATAGTCACACTGACCCTTCCGCGAGAAATGCGCTAATGAAAGCTATAGTGGTTGAAGATTCACGCATCGCCCGCGAAGGATTGATAGAAATGCTGGGTGAATTCACTGAGGTGACTATTGTCGGTGAAGCAGAGCACCCCACTCCGGCGCTTGAGCTTATTCGGGAAAAACGCCCTGACGTTATTTTTTTAGATATCCATATGCCTGGAGAGACTGGTTTTGAGTTGCTGGAAAAACTGGATTATATTCCGCGTATTATTTTTACAACGGCTTACTCTGAATACGCAATCAAATCCTTCGACTACCATACCATTGATTACCTATTAAAACCGATTAGCCAAGAGCGATTGGCCTTAGCTATTGCAAAACTGAACACCAGCACTGATGAAACAGCGCAAGGAATCAAACCTGCACTGGAAATGAACAACAAGATATTTATAAAAGATGACGACAAGTGCCATTTGGTAACACTGGAATCTATACGTTATTTTGAAAGCTGCAAAAATCATGTGCGGATATTTTTCAACCAGGAATCAGCCTTTGTCAAAAAATCACTAAGTCAAATTGAAGAGCGCCTACCCAGGAAATTTTTCTTTCGCGCCAATCGCCAATTTATTGTTAACTTGCAAGCAATCAGCACCATCGAAGAAGGCATCCGCGATGGCTATGTAATCACCATGAATAACGGTACAACTATTGATATTTCACGCCGGCAAGCAACAGACTTAAAGGATATATTGAGTTTTTAATTGACCATATTGTTATTATTTTCGAACCGTCCAATACAATCTCGGCAACAACAACGCCAACAAAATCACACCAAATAACACCGCCTCAAAATAACTGGAGCGCACCTGCATCAACACATGTACCCAAGCGAGGATGGCGATCAGGTAAATGCTTTTGTGCAGGCGAAGCCAATTTTTTCCCATTCTCCGCATCATCGACTTGGTAGAGGTAACACCCAAAGCAATCAGCAAAATGACCGCAGGGATTGTAACCAGAATATAAGGCCGCTCAACCAACTCTTTACCGAAACGCGAAAAGTCCAACCCTAAAATAAAAACCAGAAACGCAAGCACATGCAAAATGGCATAAAAGAGCGTAAACAAACCCAACATACGCCTATGGATTTGCAGCCAGCGGAAGTGGAAATTTTTAAAATTGTCCAAGCGGCGCAACGGTGTTACTGCCAGGGTGATAAACAAAAAATAAATTGTCCATTCGCCGGTAAATAACACAATGGTTTTAGCCGGGTCAGCGCCCAATTGATTGGCAAGTGTTTTATAGACAATAAATACCAGCGGTATCAATGCAAGGAAAAAAATCAAGACCCGTCGCCACAACACAGGCATAGCAATTGCTCTCAATAAAATTTACGCAAATCCATATCTTTATACAGATGCGCCACCTGCTCTGCATAACCATTAAATAATTGTGTGGGGATAATATTCGGTTTTAACAAACCGCTCGGCAAACGTCGCTCTTCTGCCTGGCTCCAACGTGGATGGCTGACTTGCGGATTTACGTTAGCATAAAAACCATATTCATCCGGTGCGATCATGCTCCAGGTTGTCTTGGGTTGTTTTGCCGTAAATTCAATTTTCACAATGGATTTAATATATTTAAATCCATATTTCCAAGGCACTACCAAGCGCAAAGGTGCGCCGTTTTGATTAGGCAATACTTTGCCGTATAAACCAACTGCCAAGGTAGTCAGGGGATGCATGGCCTCGTCCATTCGCAATCCTTCACGATAGGGCCAATCGATGGTGCTAAAGCGACTTTTTTGCGCGGGCATTTCGGAAGGTCGTTTCAGCGTGGTAAAGGCAACATATTTTGCATTGCTGGTTGGCTCAACGCGCTTGATAAGATCCGCAAGGGAGTAGCCAATCCATGGAACTACCATCGACCAGGCCTCAACGCAGCGGTGACGGTAGATTCGCTCCTCGAACTTCACCTGCTTGAAGAGATCGTCGATCGCGATGGTTTGCGGCGTTTCCACTTCGCCATCGAGGACGATGGACCACGGCCTTATCGGCAAG
>NZ_JBRFPI010000118.1:0-11300 GCF_053579595.1 Cellvibrio sp. | reverse complement strand
ATCCACCAAATAGGCGTGGCCATCGTAATCCACCAAAATATTGGCTGGTTTGATATCGCGATGTACAACACCATTACGATGTGCATAACCGAGTGCGCTACAGAGCTGGATTAAAATATTCAATTTGCGCGTGAGGCTAATATCTTTGCGCGGCAATACGGTTTCGAGCGAAACACTTTTTACATAAGGCATCACAAAGTAGGGCAGTTGCTGTTCACTGATACCTTTGTCGATAATTTGAATAATATTCGGATGGCTCAAGCGCGCCACTAATGTGGATTCCTGTTCAAACTGTTGTTGGACGACCGGATCTTGATTCAGGCTTGCATCCAACACTTTAATCGCCACTGGCCGGTCGAGCGATTTTTGTACCGCCAAATACACTTTGGCCATCCCGCCTTCGCCAATCAGCGTTTTGATGTGATACCCCGGAATTGTCTGCACGCTCAATCTCTCGCAAGTCATATGGCTTGGAGTATAGATCGCCTTGTCGCATGCGTTTAAAAGTTTCCCCGCTGGCATCAATGCCTAATTGGCGGCACACTATCGCCATCCTATCCGAGCTCACACAGGGTCACACAATGGATGATCATCTACATCAATTAAGCCAACGCCTCGGCGAACAATTACTCCAGCGTAACTGGCGCATTGCCACCGCAGAATCCTGCACCGGCGGTGGAGTCGCCGCTGCCATCACCGCCATTTCCGGCAGTTCCGCCTGGTTTGAATACGGCATCGTCAGTTATGCGAACGCCGCAAAAGAAAAACTGCTCGGTGTCTCCAGCGAAACACTCGCACGCGAAGGTGCGGTCAGCGAAACCGTAGTCATCGAAATGGCGCGCGGTGTACTCGCATTGTCGGGCGCTGATATTGCGGTTGCGATTAGCGGTGTTGCGGGGCCAAGCGGTGGTTCGCATGAGAAACCGGTTGGTACAGTTTGGTTTGCCTGGGCTACTGTAACAGGGGAAATTAAAACGGAGTTGAAACATTTTGATGGGGATAGGGCGGAGGTGCAGAGATTGGCGGTGGTGTGGGCGTTGGAATGTGCGCTAGATTTTTAGCCTGGCCTAAGTTGCCCAAGGTTTTTCGGTTCAAACAACTTTCTTAAGTCAAAATAAAGGCGGTAGTTTTGTGATCATTGTTGATGAGAAACTGATGGAGCAATGGACTAAACAAAAGTATGACTATTATGTTTCAGCTCGTACATTGTGGGAAAACAATCAAATGCAAATGGCAGCGCTGATGTATGCGTATGCTATAGAAGCTCAAATAAAAAGTGCCTTTAGTCTTTTTCCAAATACTTGTTCAAGGAAGGATTTGGAGCGGCATAATATTTCCAAGTTATTCGCTCAGGCTAAAAATGACGGGATTTTTAATGATGTATCTGCATCTGATGATTTTCTTGATTTTGTTATGGATAATTTTCATCGAAGATATCCTCGGCAGACCAATGAGCAATTAATAAATGCAAGGCAAGGTGGTCGTGGCTTTGCCCTTATTTCTAATCTAAATCATTATTATGACCAGTTTATTATTGATCTTGATAATTCTATTTATAGAAAAAGCAAAGATTGCAGAAGCTCTATGTTTTTTTTGGCAAAAAGAGATTTGGAGTCTGTATGTGGAAAGTATTTCTTTATCTTAAATCCTGCCGCTTTATCCAGGTTGGATGATGCCATCTTGTGGTTGGCTGAAGAAGTAGACGATTATCAAAATGATAATTTTGAGCATAATAATCTGGTGCACATAGCGGGCAGAAAGAGAGAGCTCGCTATGTTAATAAACATGAGAGCTGAATGGCTAAATAGGGATAAGGAAGAAGTTAGTTCTCTTAACATAAAAGTTGATACATCTGCATTTGTTCATCCTGGAAAGTTTGCTAATCACCCTTAGGTTCATGTGAGCGCTATTCTAATAGCCAATACTCCCGCGAACGTTGCACTAGACAGTCAGCATATTTGACCTATAATCGCTTGAATCGTTCGATCTAGTCGTTTCGTTCAAAAGGTGTGATTATGGAAACCCTTACCTCCAATCAAGCCAAAACCCAGTTTGGTGACTTGTTACTGAAAGTGCAGCGCAACCCTATTGAGATTAGCCGTAACGGCAAACCAGTAGCGGTGATGCTATCTATAGAGGATTACAACGCACTGGAAGCTTTGAAATTGCAGCAATTGCAACAGAAAATGCAGCGAGCCGAGGCTGATGTTGCCGCAGGTAAAGTCCATGATGGAGATGCGTTTTTCCAATCCTTAATCGAGGGGAATACGATCTAAATGTTACGTTTGATTCTTACGGATTAGGCTAAACAAGATCTTCTCGATATACGTAAATATACCCAAGCAAAGTGGGGTGTTTTGCAGACCAAAACCTACCTTGGAGAATTGCGAAATACTCTCAGGCGGTTACAGGAGCAACCCTTAATCACTCACTTCAACAACACAATATTCGCCTCTGGCAAATAACACTCAGTCTGCAGCAAACCTTTATCGATATTGAACGATGTTGTCGAGACGGCATTATTTTCCTGTGCTAAGTAAATCGATTTACTGGCGGCTGCGTAATCCTGATAGTAGATGTCTGATTCCTGGCAAACTCCACCACTCATGAAATAGATGCCTTTGTTGTCGGCTTTAAGCAATTTGCTGTATTCATCGAGATTTGCGGTTACGCGTTCGAGCGTGTCATTTTTGCTGCGCAACGCCCAAAGGCCATTTTCGCTGACGTATTGAAAATAAACATCCCCACCGTATTCGATCGCCGAGCCCACAGCACCAAAGGTAAGCTGCTTTTGTTGTTCACCTTCAATACGCCACAGGTTTCTGATTTCGCCGTTGTGCTTAAGTGCAAAAAGCCGATTGATTGTGGGGAAGTAAGCGATTGGTTCGAGTGTATCGGTGCCGCTCAATAGTAAAATTGTTTTATTAGTAAGTAGGTTGTGGTGATAAATTTGGTTGTCGGCATTGAAGACCAAATGCTCACCATCATCCGACCAAATGATGCTACCGACTTTTTTCGGCACTGGTTGAGTAGTGAGTTGGTGTTCTTGCCCGTTCTCCACTAACCATAAATGAATTTGATTATTGCGCACCGACGCATAGACAACTTTTTCGCCATTGGGGGAAAAGCTGGCAGCATAATTAAAGTCGGTATTTTCAGTGAGCCGGGTTTTGGCGCCGTCCAGTGCGGCCAACATGATGTTGGAGCTGCGTTTCTCTTCCGTATAGAAAACACCACTGCCATCGGCGCTGTAATGTGGGCGCGAGAAAATCTTGTCTTTGCTATCGGCTAATGGGATGAGGGTTTGTTTTCCATTCAGATATACCGCGAGTAATTTTCGCTCCTCTTCGGCATATACCAGAACGCCGCTGCCATCGGGGATCCAGCTAATATCTGCTGCGGTAACATCTAACTTCACGCGACTGATACGCGCTTGCTGTGCGTTTAAAAAATCAATCTGGATTTTATTTTTATGCAGACTGGCGATTGCGGTCTTTTGATTGAGTACCGCGCTGGCCACGGGGTTGGTGGCACCCTCCAATTCATCCAGCAGTTTTAGTTGCTGATCCAGAATGGAGTAGTGGTAGCGGCCATTGCCGGAGCTGGGCCCTTGTTTGGCGACTATCTCCAGTGTGTTTTCATCCCACCAGGTCACACTAAAAATCTGACCCTGCCACTGGCTGAGTTGCTGCTTCTCTAACAAGCGCTCCTGTACAAGATCCAAAGTAAAAATATGAAAAGAATAGAGGTAATTGGAGGGTTGATAAAATTGTGTGCCCAGTGGTAAACCATCGCGGCGTTTTACTTCAATCGCTACCAGATTATTACCGGCAGGCGACCAAGCCAATTTGAACCAATTACCATCGCTGTTGGCAACGCGCCAATCATTACCCGCCGCGTTGCGGATAATGATTTCACTTTCCGTTTCGCTGGTAGTGCCAATTTGTTGGTGGGGAGTTAATTTTTCGCGGATATAGGCGAGATGTTGATTATTCGGGTGCGGCGTTGCACTGCGCTCATGCCCGGTTTCGTTGGTATAGCCCTGGGTTGTGTGGAAAACCGTTTGGTGATTGTGAGGTAAGTAAAGGGTGCTCCAATTCACCGTTTTATAAAGTGCTGTAATTGTGGCCAGTACAACTATTGTCAGGCTAGCGATACGCCAAATGCGCAATTTTTCTGCATTGATAACGTGAGTTTCAACTGCGTGGGGTTCATTTTCTGTCTCGGGCGATGGCGGTGAGAGGAACTGCGGTGCCACCAAGAGTTGATAGCCGCGCTTTGAATAATGGGCAATCAATTCCTGATCACCAACCAGTTCACAAAATGCACTGCGTAATGCATTAATACTTTTTTGCACTGACCCGTGGGTGACTACACGGCCTTCCCATAAACGCTCAATCAGCTCTTCATTACTGATTACCCGGGTTTGGTTGCAGGCAAGGTAGTGGAGTACCGCCATCGCTTTGGGTTGCAGTTTGAGGCTTTGGTTGCTTGTCCAAAGTGTGTTGTGTGACGGCGATACTTTCACCTCACCCAGCATAAAACTGGTCTCTTGATGGACGTTCATAGCAGTCCGGAACCTGTTGCAGTCAGCATGGTTAACCCTTTCATGGTAAGTTTTTCTTATTAGTCTGCTTGCCGCGCGGAGCATTCACTAAGCTGCGGCATGGGTGTAATTTTGCAAGAGTTGAACGGGTGAATACAAGTAATGTGCGTGTTTGGATAAATTCTATCTTATTGATTTTTAAAAAGAAAAATTTGGTAAGCAAAAGGTAAGCATGAGGTTTTTGTATGGTCAGTGTTTTCATCGCCATTTGCAATATATTCAATTCACACACATCCTCTGCTGTATCGATGAGTGTCCTCTTACATCACAACCACAAAAGGTAAGGTTATGAAACTTTCATTCATTAAGTCCTCACAGATAAACATGTCACTGCTCATTCCTGCGCTGCTTCTATGTCCGCTGCTCTCCTTCGCTGCGCCTGAGACAACTCAGTCGGATGCAAAGGAGCCGCTGGTTTATATCAACCAGAATATTGGTTTTAATGTAAAAGGGTATAAATACAAACAATCAGAATTTCCATGCGATATAGATAAGGTCCTGGTGAGCAATCTGGTTGATCAAGCCAAGAGCGATGGTATACGGCTTGAGCCTGTAGCTACCGCCGACAAAATTCTCAACGGTGTCGTGCCCGTGGTGGCCATCGATATTGAACAGTTGGTTTTGGGGGATGAAAAGCGTCAATTCGGTACCAAGCAAACCAATTCACTCCCCAAAGTACAAGTGACGGTCGCGCTGATCAAAGGCAAGGATGACATGGTCACTGCCAAACACACTTGCGCGATTATGACACTGAATGAATTTACCCCATCAACCGATGTAGTGGATTTGGGGTCAGGTGTGACTGTCTGTTCCGCAACACGCAAATGCCTGAAGGATTTGAGTAAAGATGTAGTGGAGTGGGTATCGCCACAGATCAAGTAACCATCACATTATTAAAAAATTGTATTATGTATAAAGAAAAACCCGCCGAAACTCTGCAGCTTCGGCGGGTTTTTTATGCAGAAAAAAATTACTGGCTTATTGAATCCGAATCGGAATGTAGGCCATGTTGTTATCGCCATTGGTTTCGGAAATGTCATTGTTCTCGTCGATGATAATGCCGATCCAATAATTTTGCCCCACCGTTAAATCGCTCGGAATAAATACCGGAATAGTGGTGGTGTGTACATCATCCGGGCTGAGTGAGCCGAATGTGCCACCGCCAAGACGTCTGTCGCCAGTGCTAATGAAATCATTATTTGAGACATAAATGCCGAAGCTGATATTGTTTTGCGTGGTTTTACCATTATTTTCCAGCGTAAATTCCGGGCGCACAGTTGTACCACGGGTTACGCGGAAGCCAGGTTCGCCAGCGATGGTAATGGGCGTTAATGTCGCGGTATTGGCACTGTTGCGCACCCTTACACGGTCATGGCTGGAGTATTCACCATCGGCACCGGTACGGCGCCAGTGGGCTACAGACACATCGTTGAAAGTACTGCTTTGGTTGCCGTACAAAACGCGTGAGCCGTGCGATGCATCTTCACCAAAATAAATATTCGCCGTTGTGCCATTGGTGTGGTGGTGACGCCATGAATCGCCCATCACGTTGTATTCCCAATTCACGTGCATCAAACCGAGGAAGTGTCCGGCCTCGTGCGTGATGACGGAATCAATCGGGCGCGCTGAACCTGTATAGGTGAAGTTGGATGATTTTGCGGTGGAGCTGGTCCAGGTGCGATCCGAATCCAACACAATATCTACTTCATCCAAACCATAGTGCCAACCGAAAAACCAGTAGCAGTGGTAATTCATTTGCGCTACGCCCGGTGGCGAAATACTTTTTGCGTAAATTTCATTTTGGCCGTTGCCCCTGCTTACACCACCGGTTTCAGTTGTGGCATTCACGACAAAAGGTGATGGGTTGGCATTGGTAGCATTAATGCCGCGTTGCACGGCGGTTAAGTTACTGCCGTTAAAACTGATGGTGTTGATCCGCGCACTAGTTGAGTTGCCACCCCAGCGCAATTTTTTACCGCTATCGCCATCGCACTCCAGCCAGGATGCGCTCAGTGCGGGTTGTGCGAGCAGTACAATTAACGAGCTGACTAATAATTTAAACCGTAACATGATATGTCTCCCTATATTATTTAACGGTTAGTGGTGAAGTTGTGGCAGTCTTGCGCACAAAGTTTTCCGTTTGGCCACGGAATTTTAATTCTTCATCGCTAGGCTTTGGCTCGGTGATGGCCACTTCTTTTACGGCTGTAGCCACCGGAGGCTTAACAGTAAAGGCGAGTTTCGGATTGGCCGGTACAACGCGTTGTTCGGGCTGGCCTAGCTCTGCGTTGAAGTGTTCGATCAATGCAAAAAACTCATCAGTGATCAGCGGTTCGCGATATTTTTTCATTACCTCTGCAGGCGCTTCGCCTGAGTAATCATCTGCTTTGGTAATGCCTTCAACATTCATATTGATGCGATATAAAGCCGGTGCTTCTGCTTCATATTTTTTGCGCAGTTCTTCCAATCCTTTGCTATCAATTTGATTCGCAGCAATCCAACGCGCAGCGTCAGGTTGTTTGATCACCTTATCGAACGCAGGGCGGGGCATTTCCATTGTGTTGACTTCAAAACGCGGTTTGCCGCCAAATTCCAACGATTTTTCTGCGCCTACCAGCGGCACACCAAAGCCACTGTAGATACGGTCTTCAAGCACACGGAAGCGGCCTTCTACACAATTCACCAATTGGCAATCGCCAGCTTCACCCCCGGGAATAAACAATACATCGGCTTCGCCGCGTGCAAATGTGGGCGCCGTGGTTTCGGTGTAAGCACCACCACTGCCATCGGCACCTCCGGGAACGCGCAGGGTAATTTTTTCCGGCAGATAACCGCGGAATACTTTACCAATCTCGTAGGTTACAAATGTGTGTGGAACACCTTTGGGTTCTTCGCGGGTTGGTTCGGAATTGCGGTATTGGATATCGACCACTTTGCCATAAGCGACTGCAGCACTCTGCGCCATTAAATCGCGCAACCCGCCGTCAGGTGCATCGGCGGCGCTGTGTGCCATCAGGGTTTGGCTGGAGAGAAACAAGGAACAGGCTGTTGCCAGCCCAAATAACAATTGCGGCTTCATAACGAAACTCCTTCTAGTGATTAACAACACGGCTTGGTTTACAGGGTGTAAACAAGCTCTGCTAAAGAACATTGAGAATCCTTAATGTTCTGGTCACCAGAGTAGGGGGAGTTGCGGACGGGGGCGAGGAAATATTCCCCTGGGATTTGGGCATTTTTTCACAGCGAGCCTAAAGCCCTGACTTAGGCAATGGCTGTTGTTTTGCACATTTGGCTTGATGTCATCATAATGCAAATGATACTCTAATGATAATGATTATCAATTGGTAATTTTTTCCGATTGGTTTTGTTTTTAATCCTATATGAGTATCCATCAATGCAGAAGAAGGCCAATCGCGTTAATCCATTTCCGAAAACTGTTCTCGCTTTGGCAATGGTGAGTTGTTTATCTCCCGCTTATGCCGAAGAGCAAGTAAAGCCCGGGTCTTTGAAGAAGGTCGTGGTAAGTGCTGAAGCAATTGAAGAGGTCACATATACCGGCAAAGAGGCCAGTACCTCCACCAAAATGGCGCTGAGCCTGCAAGAAACACCGCAATCAGTCTCGGTGGTGACGCGCAAACAAATTGACGATATGGGCGCGACTAATTTAGGCCAGGTATTGCTGCAAACCACGGGTATTATTTTGACTGGCGACAATTCCGAGCGCACCAACTTTTCCGTGCGCGGTTTCAATATGGGCGATGGCTGGAACTCCAATCTGTTGCAGTACGATGGCATTCCCATCAATGCATCTAACGTTGCTGCATCAAAACCCGATATGGCGATGATTGAGCGTGTCGAAGTGTTACGCGGCGCAGCGGGATTGATGCAAGGCTCAGGTGAGCCTTCGGGCGCTATCAATCTTATTCGCAAAAAGCCCACCGCACATTTTCAGGCAAACGGTGCGGTGAGTTACGGTTCATGGGATATGGTTCGCGCAGAAGTTGATGTATCCAACAGCCTGAATGACAGCGGCACAGTGCGTGGGCGTGTGGTTGCATCTTATCAAGATGCTAATTCTTATATGACGGCCGTCACCCGCGATACGAATCTTGTTTACGGCATCCTGAGTGCCGATCTAACCGATAGCACGTTGCTGAATGTCGGTTATAAACGCCAGGGCGAACACGCAATAGGCGCGCACAATTTACCGCGCGATCCCCGCACGGGCGCCGATTTAAAATTGAGCCGCGACAACTGCAGTTGTAATTTTTCTGACTATTGGGATAAAGCCAATGCCGATGGATTTATCGACCTTGAACACGAATTTGAAAACGGTTGGTCGGTGAAAGGTTCATATGTGCGCGCCAAGATTGAAATGGATATGGTGTTCACCAGTTTGGCTGCTGTACCTGCGGCACTTTTTAATCCTGAAAGTCCACAAGGCACAGTGAATAAATATGCTTATCAATACGTGCAAACTATCGATGTGTTTGATGTGTTTTCCCGCGGGAAATTTAATCTGTTTGGCCGCGAACATGAATTGGTAGTTGGCGGCAATTCGCAAAAAAGTGATATCCCCGGCCGCTGGACCAGTTGGGATGTGGTGTTGGATGACTTCACGTTGTGGAATCGACTTGGCACCCAACCGCGCCCGGCATTATTGGTCGACCTTGATACTTATAGCCCATATGATTTGCCGTATATCGCTCCGCGTTATGAATTGGACGGTGGCCAATCGTTTGAGGATCGCCAACAAACCGGCGTGTATATCACTTCACGTTTTAATCTCGCTGATCCGCTCAATCTAATTTTGGGTGTGAGGCAAAGTGATTTTGAATTTGATTCAAAATATAAAAGTAATGTGACCAATCAGTTTGTTCCCAGTCGCCGCACCACTTACGAAAAAAACAACATCAATACTCCTTACGTGGGTATCACGTTTGATCTCAATGATGTCTATACCGCCTATGCCAGCTTTACCGATTCTTTTGTGGTGCAAAACGCTAAAGATGTTAATGAGCAGTTGCTTGATCCCATTAAAGGCAATGTATATGAAGCGGGCATAAAAGGCAGTTTTAATGACGACATGCTAATCGTTTCTTTGGCAGCTTTTAGAACCAATCAAATCAATCGCTCCATGCGCAACGAAAGTAGTTTAGGAAAATGCCCTCAAAATGGCGGCGATGGTTATTGCAATATTGCCGCAGGAGAAGTTGTCAGCGAAGGTATTGAGGCTGAAGTGCGCGGCGAATTAATTCCCGGTTTTAATTTAACACTGGGTTATACCTACAACACCAATGAATTCGCGAAGGATGCAACTAATCAAGGGCGTGTCTTTAATGAAACTACGCCGGAGCATATCGCACGTTTGTTTGCGACTTATCAATTCCTCAATGAGTTAACCATTGGCGGCGGAGTTAATTATCAAAGTGAGTGGATTGTGAGCCGTTACAGTGCTGTGTCTGCGCGTCAGGATGATTATTTATTAGTGAACTTGATGGCGAGCTATCCGATTAACGACACCTTCACTGTTGCTGTGAACGCAGACAACGCGCTGGATGAAAAATATTACTCCTATTTATCCGCCGCCTCCAATCGCTACGGCGAGCCTCGCAATATGCGAATTACTTTGCGTGCGAATTTTTAAATGGTGTCTTATGGTCAGTACAGAAATGATGGCATTAAATGCGCGTGCCGATGTGGTTCAATTTTGGCCTGAAATGTATTTTTATGATCGAGCGGCGATAATTTTCCTGGGTGGATATCGATAGTGAAGAGAGTAAAGAAATGGTGATGGGGTTGGCACTGAAGTTTTAAGTGGGCTGTAACGCCATATCGAAAATCCTATAGAAGTTGGCACCTTTTATTGCACCGGAAAGGGTTGCGGGAAAGCTTGTATTCAGGGGTGATTGATATTGATTCTTATTTGTTTTTGGTAATATTTCCTTACAGCACAAATCTACTCAATCCACATTCCATTTTGATCGGGCTTTATTGTTATGTCCCAACACAGTATTTCCTTGGCGCAGGTCAGCTCGCGTATCGCCGCTGCTATTTTGGGCGGTTATGCCTTTACCTGGGGGCTTATGGCTCTGGCAGTAGCGCTGCTGTTTGCCGCCGGCATGGAATTTCATGATGCCGAACATCTCGGTTATATCATCGGTTTTCTGGTTTATCTGACGGTGTTTCTCTGGGCATTTGCCAGCCGCAGTCTGGTACGTATTTGGCTTTTGTTGGCTGGAGGCGGGGGCGCGATGGCGCTTATGGCATCCTTGATTCAGTCGTTGCTTCTTTAGATATCCGGAGACTTTTTATGTTCCAGAATTTCCGTCTCTCAATGACATGGCTGCACACCTGGTTTGGCCTGGTGCTGGGTTTTGTGTTGATGATTGTCTTTTTCTTCGGTGCACTTTCGGTATTTGACCGCGAGATTGATCGCTGGGCGATTCCCCAATCGCGCTTTGAGCCGCAACCCATGCCGTCGTTCGACAAAATCCTTAAGCCGGTATTCGAGAATATGCAGCCTTCCGCTGCCAGTGTGAGTGAAATGAGCAGTAGGGTCGATGGCCCTATGCCGGAGTACTTTGATACCCCGACTCGCTGGGGCGCCTATACCACTCATCGCGATCCGGTGTTGAGTGTATTTGCCGGATTTGACGTGCCTAACGCCAAAGATCCAGAGGAGAACATTTTT
>NZ_JBRFPI010000117.1:0-11352 GCF_053579595.1 Cellvibrio sp. | reverse complement strand
GTCAAGCAAGAGCGCACAATCCGCTTTTTTAATTACGGCATTGTTAAATTCGCTCTCCGTCATTTCTTGTTGTGGAGCGCAATAATATGACGAGTTTTCAATAGCAATACGCTGTCCAAGAATATCTTGTACTTGCTGAATACGTGCAGCGACATAATCTACAGCATCTTGCGTAAAGGGGATCGGCAATAAATCGTAGAGCTGCCCATCATCACTACAATAACTCAAGTGTTCGCTGTAGTAGCGAATACCGTGTTCTTGCATTAACTTTTTTATAGCCAGGAGTAAATCTGTATTGAGTGGTGCAGGAGAACCGATAGAGAGTGATAAGCCGTGACAAACAAAAGGAAAACGCTCGGTATAGCTGCGAAATTTTTTCCCCAATCGCCCGCCCACATTGATCCAATTTTCCGGTGCCACTTCCATAAAATGGATATCCTCAGGCGAGGATTGCTCAAGGGTATTAAATAATGTCCGGCGCAGACCCAAGCCTGCACCGGAAATCGCAGCAGAAAAATCCGCAGAAGAATTAGCTGGCATTATTCAGCTTTTTTCTCTTCTTTTTTATCAGCACCGCACTTGGCTTCACCATCGGCTTTTTTATCTGCGCCGCACTTGCCTTCACCACACTTGCCTTCACCATCAGCTTTTTTATGCTCAGCACCGCACTTACCTTCACCACATTTGTGCTCACCTTCTGCCTTTTTATCGGCTCCGCATTTGGCTTCACCGCACTTATGCTCAGCATCGGATTTATCAGAATTATCCGCCAGGGTATAACCCGCATTCAGCGACGTTGCAGCAAAGGTTGCATCCGCCGCGGATGCCATAGGAGCCAAAGCAGCCGATGCTACAAACGCGGCGCCAATCAAAGCAGACATAGAAGACATTTTGTTATTCATAATAAACTCCAGCGTAATTAGGTGTCGTTAGGGGCTGTTCAAGCCGTGAGAAAACTAGCATAGCCAAGGCGGTAGGGCTAGCTGGCCCAGTTGATTTTGTGGGAGAGCCAGCAGCTTACAGCCAAATGGTTACCGGATAGACTCAGCAAGGTTAGGTTTGTTACATCCTGTCAACAATTCTTAACCCTGCACCTCTAGCATGGCTTGCTCCCACTGTTTATCCATCCGCTTATCGGATACCGGAACCTGGGTTTTGAGGGTCTGTGCAAAGAGCGAAATCCGCAATTCCTCAATCCACCAACGGTAATCCATCAGTGCCGCATTCTGCGTCAACCGATAATCGCCCTCTTTCGCCAGATAATCCACCAGCCGCTGCCAATGCGGCGCTATTTCCGCTAATTGAAGTTTATCTTTTTGTGGGTTCAAGGCCGCTTTCTCCAACCGCTGTTGGATGCCACGCATGTATTTCGGGTATTGCTGCAACCATAGCGCAGGCGTTTTATACACCAATCCGGGATAAAACAACTGCGCTAATTGTTGATTGATATCACTGATCGTAAACGCTAACACCAACATATTTTTTTGTTGCTTGAGTTGTTTTTTAACATCAACCAACAATTTCAAACTGCTAACTAGATGATTCGCCAAATCCTGTGCATGGGCAATTAATTTTTCTTTAATAAGATTAACCCGCTCATCAAAAGCAATTTGGGTGCGAGGTAAATTTTTCTGATCAGGTACAGCGAGTTGTTTGATCGACGCCATAATTAAATCGTCGGCCACTTGCTCGCGGTTACCAATACCCGCTAACGTCAATGCAACCTCTTGCCCTTTCAACAACTCTTTCTGCAAATATTTAACTGTTTGTGCCAGCGACAATGACACCAAACGCGCGAGACCACGCTGGGTTATATCCAATGCGTGCAATGGATTATCTAACACTTGCAATGCAACTGAGGATTGCTTGTCAACCAATGCCGGATAAGCGCGAATACTGATTCCGCCACGCGACAATTGAATCGCTTGCGGCAGCTCAGAAAAATCCCACCCGACTATGCCATCACGCTCAATATTGGTCGCTGCAGATTGGATATTTTGTTGTACACGTTCGCGGTATTTATCGCGCAGTGGTGCCAACTCGCGGCCACTAGCGATGACTTTGCCTTTGTCATCTACCACATGGATATTAAAGCGGTAGTAATCATCCACGTTGGTTTCAAGCCAAGCCTCTTTGGACACATCCACACCGGTCAAGCGTTTTAATTGCAGACCCAACGCTTCGGTTAAGGGCTTATTGTCAGGTGACAAGGTGGCAAGAATTTTATCCACCACATCGGGAACGGGTACAAAATGTTTGCGTACAGTTTTAGGCAGGGATTTAATCAGGCCGATGCATTTTTCACGCAACATACCCGGCACCAACCATTCCAGACGCTGCTCTGGAACCTGATGTAAAACACTCATGGGCACATGGATGCTCACACCGTCAAAAGCATGGTTTGGTTCAAAATGGTAACTCAGTGGAAATACCATTCCGCGCCATTCCAACTCGTTGGGAAATTGCGCCTGGGTGATAGCGCCAGCGCCATGACGCATCAAAATCTCACGCGTCAGGAATAATAGTTTTGGATTTTGCTGTTCCGCTTTTTTGCGCCAGGCATCAAACCCGGCGAGATTTACAACCGATTCAGGGATGCGCTCGTTGTAGAAATCAAAAATCACCTGCTCATCCACCACGATATCGCGGCGACGCGCTTTGGATTCAAGATCCTCCAGTTCTATTAACAACTGTTGCTGATGTGCAAAAAAGTCTGTATCAGGATTTTTATTCTGTAAACTTTTCCGTTTGGGATGTTGGTCATACTGCCCTTCTACCAAAGCGGCGCGAATAAATACTTCACGACATTGAATTGGATCTATATGGCTAAAGCTGACCGATTTTTTCTCAACAATGGTCAAACCATAAAGCGTAATCTTTTCAAATACCATCACCTGGCCGCTGCGGCTATCATAGTGCGGTTCAAAATGCTGGCGCTTGACCAAATGCTCGGCTGCAGCAATTACCCACTCAGGCTCAATTTTCGCAACCGTATGAGCAAACAATTTAGAGGTTTCAATCAGCTCTGCCGCCATAATCCATTTAGGTGTTTTTTTGGCGAGCGATGAACCGGGGAAGATCGCAAACTTGCGATTGCGCGCCCCCAGATATTCGCGTTCCTCATGATTAAAACCGAGATTGCCCAACAAGCCGGTCAAAAGCGCTTTATGAACCGATTCATAATTAGCCGATTCAGAATTAACGCGAATACCGAGATCTTTCACTGCAACGCACAACTGATGATGCACATCGCGCCACTCGCGCAAGCGCAAATAGGACAGGAATTCTTTTTTGCAGAGCTTGCGCAATTGGTTTTGCGTCAGCTCCTGTCGCTGGGTTTCAAAATAATCCCAAAGATTCACAAAACCGGCAAAATCCGTGTGCTCTGCCCAAAAGCGACGATGACTTTGATCGGCCGCCTGTTGTTTTTCAGCGGGGCGCTCGCGCGGGTCTTGCACTGAGAGTGCACTGGAAATAATTAATAGTTCACGCACACAGGACTGCTCCTGTGCGGAAAGCAGCATTCGGGCAAGACGCGGATCTAATGGCAATTTACTAAGTTGTTGTCCAACCGGCGTTAGCTGGTTTTTGGCATTCACAGCATGCAGTTCTTCCAGCAATTTAAAACCATCGCTAATCAAACGATGATCAGGTGCATCAATAAACGGAAATTTATGGATATCACCCATGCGTAATTGCAGCATTTGCAAAATAACCGCTGCGAGATTGGTACGCAGTATTTCCGCATCGGTGAATGCCGGGCGCGAATTGAAATCTTCTTCGCTATACAAGCGAATGCAAATACCTTCAGCGACACGACCACAGCGGCCTTTGCGTTGGTTGGCACTGGCTTGAGAAACAGGCTCAATCGGTAAACGTTGTACTTTGGTGCGGTAGGAATAACGGCTAATACGCGCAAAACCAGGATCAATTACATAGCGGATGCCCGGTACAGTAATCGAGGTTTCTGCAACGTTTGTCGCCAATACAATGCGTCGCCCGGTATGAGGTGCGAATACTTTTTGCTGTTCGGCCAAACTCAAGCGCGCATAAAAGGGAATCACTTCCATATGTGCAAACTGTGCTTTGCGCAACGCTTCGGCGGCCTCGCGAATTTCGCGTTCGCCACTTAAAAAAATGAGTATGTCACCACCGCGAGCACCCGAGCCAGTCTTTTCGTGCAATTCAATTTCGTGTACTGCATCGACAATCGCAGCGTATTGATCCGGCTCATTTTCACTTTCATCGCTGGCCTCAAATTCATAGAGCGGGCGATACCAGACCTCCACCGGATAAGTACGACCAGAGACTTCAATGATCGGCGCATTATTAAAATGCTGCGAGAAACGTTCGAGATCGATAGTCGCCGAGGTAATAATTAATTTTAAATCAGGGCGTTTGGGTAAGAGTTGTTTTAAATAACCCAGCAAAAAGTCGATATTCAAACTGCGCTCATGGGCTTCGTCGATAATGAGCGTATCGTATTTATTCAAGTAAGGATCGTGCTGGATTTCTGCCAGCAGAATACCGTCGGTCATTACTTTGATCAGGGTATTTTCGTTGGACTGATCACTAAAGCGAACTTGATAACCGACTTTTTCACCGAGCGTGGTTTTTAATTCTTCGGCGATGCGATTGGCAACGGTATTAGCCGCAATACGGCGCGGCTGGGTATGACCAATCAACCCGCTGACACCGCGGCCAATCGTTAAGCAAATTTTAGGGATCTGGGTAGTCTTGCCTGAACCGGTCTCGCCCGCCAATACCACCACTTGGTTATTGGCAATAATCTGCGCAATCTCTTCGCGCTTTTCACAGACAGGTAAGTTGGGGAATTCAATATCGAGAGGAACCAGCTGCTGACGGCGCTGCACATCTGCTTGCGAACGCGCCAATTGGCCTTGCCATTTTTCCAAGGCCTGATCATAGGGTTTTTCAGCGCGTGCGAGCTTCTCAATCTCTCCCAGGCGACGGATCAGATTGTGACGATCACGCCCCATCACATTGACAATAGATTGTTTATAACTTGACCAGTTGTTCGACATATCATCTCAGCATGTTAGCCGGTGCGATGTGGATTCAACGCACCGGTCAATAAGCAGGGGATCATACAGCGGGGGATATTAGCGATTCAATGGATTGATAAGCAATCCGTAATCTTGTTGGAACCATAGACCGTCAGCGGCGGCCGAGCTGCAATCAACATTGCAATGTCAAAAATGTTGTAAAAGGTACGCACCTGGATATTGCCAAAAGAATACAACAGATCACATTAAACCATGATAAACACCAAAAAAAACACAACCAACTAGTTAAACGGTTTAATATTCGATAGTAAATTGAATGCTGACTCCGCGTCATTATTAACAGACGAGTAACAAAATGGTCGATAATTTTCTACCCCAACTGCATCCACAATTCAGCTACCGCATTGATCATCTTGGCAACGAAAAAACACCCGTATTGGTGATCGATAATTTTTTACACGAAGCAGAAGCATTACTCGGCTTTGCGGTGAAATTTTGCGAGTTTCGCGACGGAACAGAGTTTTACCCAGGGATACAGTCCAATGCACCGGAATTTTACAGCCACGCATTGCAAGCCTATTTGCCAGATATAGTGTGTGAAGCATTTAATCTCAAACTGGAAAACATAAACTACTCTTTATCGACATACTCCCTGATACTAACCCCACCCTCCCGGTTGGCACTTCCGCAATCGCGTCCACATGTAGATACGATACATAAAGAAAAGCTCGCCTGTGTGCATTACCTATGCACCCCCGATAAAGGAGGCACATCATTTTATCGCCACAGAGCCACCGGCTTTGAGCAACTATCGCCCGAGCGAATGGATATTTATGGAAAATACCTTGAAATGGAGGCTAAGGACACCAGCTGGCAAAAAAAATATATTAATGGCTCTAATCAATACTACGAAGAAATTGGGCGGTGCGAAGCCAGCTTTAATCGCTTGGTGATGTACCCTAGTGATTTGCTGCACTCTGCATCCATTCCAGAGAATTTCCAGTTCCGCCCTAATCCGATTGTTGGCCGCCTAACGTTGAATAGTTTTATTTTTTTAAAATGATCGAAGTGGCTAGTTCCAATCAGTCGCTTTACAGTAAAAATCCAAATAATCTTTGTGTGTAGGCATTTTCTGGAGGGTTTGATTCACCTGCGCACGAATATCGGCAAGGAATTTCACCAAGTCATCTGCTGGCATTTCATTCGCAACAGGGTGGTAATTCTCAGGGATCAATCCCTGCCCTAGCATCACCTGAATCCAGGACGATTCGAAAAACAATTCATAAGATTTTACAAACACTTTACCTGTTTCACGGAACATTCTCATACGCTGTTCAAGCGATTCAGGGATTTCCATGTTTTTGCAGTATTGCCAGAACGGGCTATCTGTTCGATTGGTTAAATGATAATGCAGAATAATAAAATCCCGCACATTCAGGATTTCTACTTTCATCTGCTCGTTATACTCATCAACATCACAAGCGCGAATACCCGCAGATGGAAACATTTGGATCAGGCGAAGAATACCCCGAAAAATTAAGTGAATGCTGGTAGATTCCAAAGGTTCGATAAATCCACTTGCCAATCCCAAGGCGACACAATTTTTATTCCAATGTTTAAGCCGTTGTCCTGTGCGATATTTGATAATTTTAGGCTCAGTGATCAAGCGTCCGTCTATATTTTCCAATAGTAATTTTTTAGCATCATCATCAGAAATATAACGGCTGCAATAGACCAAGCCATTCCCCACTCTGTGCTGCAATGGAATTTGCCATTGCCAACCAGCCGGGTGCGCAATGGCACGAGTGTAGGGCACAGGATCACGGACCGACTCCGTTTGCACTGCTACAGCAGTGTCACATGGCAGCCAGTGTGACCAATCTTCATAACCTGTATGCAGCGCCTGTTCGATGAGCAACCCGCGGAAACCAGAGCAATCGATGAATAAATCGCCCTCCACAATCTGACCTGAGGCCAATTCGATGGATTTAATATAGTCATCTTCATCCAGAGCAACGTTGACAACGGTTCCCTCAATACGACTCGCACCCGCCTTCTCTGCTATGTTGCGCAAAAATTTTGCATAGAAGCCCGCATCAAGGTGATAGGCGTAGTTGAGCGATGCATTCGGCATATGTATGAATTTATTATGTTGTGCAGCTTTACTCTCAAGAGAGTAGTCGCTCAAAGGATTATGAACACCCAGCTCTTTGCCCCGTAACCAAAAATGCTGGAAATCAGCAGCCCATGTGCTTTTTCCTGGCTTGCCAAACATATGCCCATAGTTTTCGTTTATATTTTTCCAATTTTCAAACGAAATTCCAAGTTTGATACTGCCTTTAACAAACGCAAGAAACTCCTGTTCGTTTATTTCAAGATAGCAGTGCAATTGTATCAGTGGAGGAACCGTGGCCTCACCCACACCCACGGTGACAATTTCATCTGATTCGATTAAGGTAACTGAAATGCTCTTACCTAATATTTTGGCTAAAGATGCCGCTGCCATCCAACCGGCAGTACCACCACCAACGATTACAACATTTCTTACTGCTCGATCGCCGATCATAGGATCACCAAACATTTCTCATATTATTGATTTAATTGTTGTAGCCGTTTGATTGATTTATCGGTTCAATTGGTTCATCTATTTAATTCGTTCAAAAGTCGCGCACGAATTGTCCGTGCATTATCATCGGTCAAATCACCAATCGCACCTTGGGCATGCTCAGGTATATGAGCAAAGTTTTCTTTTTGGTAATCGAATATGTAGTAGTCAAATATCATTTTCCATGCAGCACGCAGCTCTGGTGGAAGATCGCGAATTGATAGCACCGAATTAAAAAGCGCGTTTATGGGCTTTCCGAAAAAAGCAGGAGTCCCCTTAAACCAATAGTTAACTAACACATTCAATGAGTCCAAACTTTCAACATGATGCCACCACATACTGGGGATGAATAATCCATCCCCAGGCTCCAAATCAGCGACTTGCGCATGAGGCAATGCATGTTTAAATTTGGGAAATTTTTCGAAGTCGGGATTATAAAAATCCACCAAACTGATGGCCTGCCCAGCGGGTGTTTTATCCAAAGGACCCACATACAAATTTTCCATTTGCTCAAATGGAAACAAAGTGAAACGACGATGCCCAACAACCGAGCAAGCTATATTTAATGGGCTATCCCAATGCGCCGCAATACGGCATTTATTGGATATCCAAATACTCACCAACGGATTATGCTCACCCAGAGCTATGTCATTCTCCGCACGAAAACCCGGTAGATATTGATCAACTGAGGTAGAACCAATATAAATTGTTGGCGATGAGGGATTGTCTGCATGAAGAGACAGCTGCTGCAGTGCAAAATCCAGTTTTGTACTAACAGTATCGTAATTAAATCCCGTCAAATCTTCATTATAAAAAATACGCCCAGCGTTTTCTTGCTTTCCTAAAAAAGCAGCCACCTGCTGCCCTTGGTAAAATTGCAGCAAGTATTTTTCAACATCAGCACGAGAAGAAAGGCCAGCTTTAACAATTGGCCATGAAGATACCAAACCCTTTATAATTAAAGGCTCCGATGAAGACAATACCTCATCGGGAATGTTATCTGGAGCACAGCCTTCAATAATCTTTACTTTTTTATCGATACTAATCATAAAACCGCGCGACCACTCAAATTACTGAGCAGATAACTTTGCCTCAACACGGGCAATTAACTTGAGGACATTGGCGTGAGAGGCCAACACCATATAAATACATTCCAAAAAGCCTTTTGTATGCATTTCTGCAGCTACACTACCCGCCAAACCATTTAATTTCTCTTCGTTGATGGTATAGAGCCCTGCAAGATTGTTGCGTTCCCCATTTTTCAATGTGATCTCTAACGTAACTACCTCCAACAATTCATTTGCTAACAGAACATCAACAAAATGATCGTTCAGCTCCGTGCCATATTGGATGTATTCCAGTAAATCCACCATTGATTCCAAATAAGGTGAATAGCCGCCATGCGGTAAAAACACGGGTTCACCCACGACCTCATTGACGCGAGTGCTATCCATATCAACGTAAACCAAACTGCTTGGCTGACTTCCCTCTCCTTGCTTGGGTGGTTGAACACCAATTAAAAATGGACGTCTTTTAACAGATGCGGGAATGTATTGCGCATCCCACCCATTTTCAGACAAAAATAAATTTTCATTTTGGCGCAGCCCTGTCAGTGCAACAGGTATAAACTTTCCTGTTTCAGTATTCTTCTTAAAAAAGATGGGATATTCATTTTGAATCGCACGAAATTCTTGAGGAAAAGTCACAACGGACATTTCACCGTCACCGTATTGCGGTGAATAATCACGAATAATGCGCAAGTTTTTATGATCAACATTATTTAATAGGGCAAAATTAGGCATAGTGTCTCCCGGAGAGCTCCTCTCCACTATTGTTATTATCGAATTTAAATAGTTTGCAAACCATACTGTTTTATTTTTTCAATCAGTTCACGGTTAGGCTGTAATGCTTTTTTCAATTGCTGGATATGCTGTGCGTTTTCCATAAATAGCGTTTCTGCTTTTCTTAATTTTTTATCCTGCAAGCGCTTATTATTACTGGACGGATTAGCTGAACCCCTAACTTCTGTTGTACCGCACATACCATAATAAATATATTGATAGCTGGCCGAGGGGAACATTTCTTCGCGTAGCATTTCATCGTACAACCACGGAGACTGCACTTTCCATAAGGCTAACAATTCTTGCAATCGGTCGGAGATGGTGCTGGCGAGGCAGTTGTCGCGCCAATATTCTGTATCGGTGCGTTTTGTTAACACATAATGCAGTTTTAAAAAATCGATTATCTGCTCCCAATGATGATTTAAGGTATTATTGAAACGTTTAGCCACTATATCCATCGCACTGCGATTGGCAGGAAACTGCTCAGCAATCATTTTTGCCGAGAGCTCAATCAAGACCAAGGCAGTTGCCTCCAACGGCTCAATAAAACCAGCTGCCAGACCAATCGCTACACAGTTTTTATGCCAGAAAGTTTCGCGATGACCAGGATTAAATGAAATCTTCCTAACGGATAGCTCTCCTGCCATTTTTTCACCCACTGCCGGGGCGATGTAATTACGCAACTCACGCTCGGCAAGTTCATCTGTTGTATAACGACTTGAAAAAACATGACCGATGCCACGACGGGATTGCAAACCTATGTCCCAGATCCATCCATTAGTTTGGGCGGTTGATAGCGTGTACGATGCAATTGCATCAGTACCTTCTACGTAAGGAATCTGTACCGCAAGCGCGGAATCATTAAAAAGTATGCTCTTTTGCGTCACAAAAGGAATGCTGTAATGCTTGCCGAGTAGCAACGACGACAACCCAGTGCAATCAACAAACAGATCGCCCACAACCTCACCTTGGGTATCCGTATTTACCGATTGGATATCACCATTTTCACGCGAATTAATGGCTGTGACATTTGCACCAATATAAGTAACACCTAATTTTTCAACACAATGTTTATGTAAAAATGGCGCGAATTTTCCTGCATCAAGGTGATAACCGTAATTCAATACCGTACCAAACTCAGGCGTAGTTATTTGTTTGGGTGCATAGCCCATATCGCAAATCGCTGCTTGCGGGCACACCGCATTAGCAAAAGAAATTTTTTCTTTGAATGGCAACCAGAAAGGAGCCAGATTAATTTCATGGTACTTTGCTGGCGGGGTAAACGGATGATAATAATCATCCTCTTTTGACAAGCTCGTCCAACGGGAAAACTTGGACCCTTGTTTAAAACTGGCGTCACATTCGCGGAAAAAATCAGTCTCCGAAACACCAATAGTGTCGAGCGTTGAACGCATAGTTGGCCAAGTACCTTCGCCAACACCAATGGCAGCAACATCAGGAGATTCAATCAGCGTGATTTGAACATGTGCCGGGCTTGCTGCCGCAATAATGCCTGCTGTCAACCAACCAGCAGAACCACCACCTACAATAACAACCCGCGTTATTTGATCAGTCATATAAAACCTATGCACTTTTAATATTTTTTATTGGCAGCCATTATTCAACAGATCAGGAACAACAGTAAACCGGAAAAAAAGCCGCTGTTTCCAGCGGCTTTTTCCGTTGTATTACAACATCCATTAAAATTAGAAGCTGTAACGAACACCGAGGTTGTAACGAGCACCAGTTTCGGTGTAGCTGGATGTCATACCAGTATTACGTACATAGGTGCGAGTGTCCTCATCAGTCAAGTTCAACGCCTCCATAGACACAGTCAAGTTGTCAGTGAGGTCGTAACTTACACTGGCATCCAACTGAC
>NZ_JBRFPI010000116.1:0-11449 GCF_053579595.1 Cellvibrio sp. | reverse complement strand
CGACTACGGCAGTTTCACCAGCGATGGTGCGACCTACAACGTTCGTCGCTGTCTGCGCACCCAACAACCGTCTATCGATGGAACCCAAACCTTTTATCAATACTTCAGTGTGAGAAATCCGAAGAAAGGTTTTGGTAACATCTCCGGTACTATCACCTTCGCTAACCACGCCAACTTCTGGGCGAGCAAAGGTTTGAATCTGGGTAACCACGACTATCAAGTGTTGGCGACCGAAGGTTATCAAAGCACTGGTAGTTCTGATATCACCGTAAGTGCCGGTACCAGCGGCGGCAGTTCCAGCTCGGCACCGTCTGGCAACAAGACTATTGTGGTGCGTGCCCGTGGTGCCGCCGGTGGTGAAAGTATCAGCCTGAAAGTGAACAACACTGTGGTACAAACCTGGACCTTGTCTACCACTATGACCAATTACACAGCGACCACCAGTCTGTCGGGCGGTTCGCTGGTGGAATACACCAACGATTCCGGTAGCCGCGATGTGCAAGTGGATTACATCAGTGTGAATGGTTCTGTGCGCCAATCGGAAGCGCAAAGCTACAACACCGGGGTTTATCAAAACGGTGCTTGTGGCGGTGGCATTGGCCTGAGCGAGTGGATGCACTGCAACGGCGCCATCGGTTACGGTAATCTGTAAACTAAAACACGATCGAACTACAACGTGAAACAAAAAAGGGGGCCGCATTATCTCCCCCCTTCTTCATATGAATCACCCTACAACAATAATAAAACCAAACACAACGAGGGATATGAACAATGGGTACCCCAGCGAATTTCAAAAAACACCTCCTAATACCTGCAATCATGGGTGCAGCACTTACCTATGGCGCATTGAGTTTGATCGATGATGATTCACTCCAGCGCGAGCAAATTACCTCTTTGGAAAACCGGATCTTGGACCTGGAATTATCACTTGCGCAAAAAGAGGAAGAATTAGCCGATGCGCGCTTTTTTTCCGCAGGCGCATTTGGCTTAGCGAGCACATCTGAGCCGGCCCCGAACCTTGCGACCAACCAACAAGCCGCAGTTGCAGCACCAAACACGCAGTCTGAACACTCCGCCAACGAGCAAGGCAGTAATGTGGCAGTGGATAGCCAGCAGCTCCTGAAAGATTTGGTCACCCTGTCGGATAGGGACCCGCGCTCCTTCTCCGAGAAAGCTAATGACCTGCTCGCGCGCAATGCGAGCAAAGAAAACATCGCCGTCGTGAGTAAAAGTGTATTTGATTTGGCTGAAAATCCTGACGTCTTGCCCGATTATGAGTTGCAATCGCTCTACCAGAACCAATCTAATCCGGATTTACAGCGCGTGATCGCTCAGGTGATGTCCACTCGTGGCGACAATGGTCTGCTCGAAAAACAAATCGCCAAAACCCAAACCAGCTTGAGTAGCGAAAATCCGGCGATACGCCAGCAGGCACTGGTCGAGCTGGGTAAAACCCGTTACGCCAGCGCCGCCAATGCGATTGTGCCACTGCTGCAAGACAGTGATACCAATGTAAAACTCGACGCCTTACTGGCACTGCGCGCAACTGGCAACCAAAGCCATGTCCGGTTGGTCGAAACGCTGGTCAGCCACCCCGATCCGGCGGTCAGCTGGCTGGCAAAAGATGTTGTCAATAGCCTGCAAAACCTCAGCGAGCGGGCGCGCACCCAGCTGGCCAGCACAGATATTGTCGCTGAATTACCGGTAATAGCAGCGCCATAGCTCTAATTTTGCCTCTAATAAAATCGATCGTTTACTAATAAAATGGTGTCGCATTTTTCATCCAAAAGGCGCTCGGATAACAGGTTTGTCGACGTCAAAATCAACTCAATCCAGAATCAAAAGTTGTTAAAAAAGGGAACCTTTTAACATTTATTGTTAATTGGACAATAAGCATATGGTTATAGTGACAATAATATATATGGTTTATTTGACAATAAGACAATATAACAATAAATAGGCACCTATCGCGGTGGCCAAGCCGTTTAAATAGCAATAACAGCAACGCAGTATGGCCCTCGATAAATGCCTGTTCGCAATGAACAGGGTAAGTCACAACAGTCTCTCCTTCGCCAAATTTTAGTGGTTGGGAGAGAATATCCTGGAGTCTAATAATGAAACTATTTAGCAACAGCAAGCATGTGTTTTCATCCCTCATTTGTGCAGCAGCAGTTTGTGCAACGGCCGCCAGCGCTCAAACCTTGAACTCAAATTCAACTGGTACCAATAACGGCTTTTACTACAGCTTCTGGAAGGATTCCGGCAGTGCCTCTATGACGTTACAAGCGGCAGGCCGCTACACCTCACAATGGAACAATGGCACCAATAACTGGGTTGGTGGCAAAGGCTGGAATCCGGGCACCAGTTCTCGGGTGATCAGCTATTCCGGCAATTATGGTGTTAGCAACAGCCAGAACTCCTATCTGGCGTTGTACGGTTGGACCAGAAGCCCGCTGATCGAGTACTACGTGATCGAAAGCTACGGCTCATACAACCCCGCCAGCTGCGCCGGTGGTACTGACTATGGCAGTTTCACCAGCGATGGTGCGACTTACAACGTGCGCCGCTGCTTGCGCACCCAACAGCCATCTATTGATGGTACCCAAACCTTCTACCAATATTTCAGTGTGAGAAACCCTAAAAAAGGTTTTGGCAATATTTCCGGCACTATCACCTTTGCTAACCACGCCAATTTCTGGGCGAGCAAGGGCTTGAATCTGGGTAACCACAACTATCAAATTTTGGCGACAGAAGGCTATCAAAGTAACGGTAGCTCTGACATCACCGTTAGCCAGGGTGCCAGTAACGGTGGCGGAGGGGGCGGCGGTAGTTCCAGCTCAGCGCCGTCAGGCGGCAACAAAACCATCGTTGTACGTGCCAGAGGTACAACTGGTCAGGAACAAATTCGTTTGAAAGTTAACAACACCACGGTACAAACCTGGACACTGTCTACCGGCATGAACAACTACACGGCGACCACCAATTTGTCAGGTGGATCGCTGGTGGAATATTTTAACGATTCCGGCAACCGCGATGTGCAAGTGGATTACATCAGTGTGAACGGTTCTGTGCGTCAATCCGAGGCTCAAACCTACAACACTGGCGTTTATCAAAACAACGCTTGTGGTGGCGGTAACGGCGGCAGTGAATGGCTGCATTGCAATGGTGCTATCGGCTACGGCAACCTGTAAGCTCATCAATTAGTCAGTAGCTATTAGTCTGTAGCTATGCGAAACAAGGGGTGGGATTTCCTGCCCCTTTTTAATCAATACCTAAAAAATAATAACGAAAGATTTGAATGAGAGATTTGCATGACCAGTCCCCGCTATTCCAACATTCATCTTTTAGTGGCCGCACTTGTTGGTGCCGCAGTGAGCTACGGTGCACACCGTATTCTGTTGAATGACACCGCACAGCGTGAAAAAATGATTGCGCTCGAAAATAAAATTCAGGCATTGGAACAGGCACAGAAACCGGCTTTTGCCCAAGCCGATCAAACTGCAAATCACGTAGCGGATATAGAGCAAATACGCAAAGATTTGAGTACCCGCTTTATTGGTGACCCGCGTACTTTCGGAGAAAAATTGCGCGACTTTGTGGCGGAAAATAATCACCAACACACCATCGCAATCGCGTGTAAAGTGGTTGCGGATTTAGCAGAAAACCCGGACACCTTAACCAATCAGGAATTGGATTCGCTCTATCAGCATCAGCGCAACCCGGAATTAAAACGTGTGCTTGCACAAGTATTGTCGCTGCGCGGCGATAACCATTTACTGGAGCAACTGGTGGCTGAAGCCAAACCGGCACTGGCCAGTGACAATCCCTCTGTGCGCCGCCAGACACTGAACTATCTGGCAAAAACTCACTATGCAGGAGCTGCAAGTGCGATTGCAGCGCTCGTACAAGATGAGGATATCAGTATAAAACTCGATGCCTTACTCGCGTTGCGTGCCACTGGCAATGAAAGCCATATTCAGCATGTGGAAAATCTGGTGAACCATCCGGATGAATCGGTGAGTTGGCTCGTCAATGACGTGATTAACCATTTGCAAAATCTCAGCACCAGGGCGCGCACTAAACTCACCAGCGCTGATATTGCAGCGGAATTGCCGCTGCTGTGAAACCCATGTAGGCTGAAGTTGGTTAGCAGCAGCCTGCAGCCTGTGCTCATGGCACGCCCCTATCAAATAGGCTAGAATGCCGCCCACTATTTCCGCCCCCCATTCCGGGGACACATTCCAACTTCATAAAGTAGTTAAGCGCCTGTGACTGACCTGAGCCATATCCGTAACTTTTCCATCATTGCCCACATTGACCACGGTAAATCGACAATTGCTGACCGCTTCATCCAGATGTGCGGTGGCCTGAGTGATCGTGAGATGGAGGCGCAAGTGCTTGATTCCATGGACTTGGAGCGTGAACGTGGTATCACCATCAAAGCCCACAGTGTGACGCTTTACTACAATGCGCGTGATGGCAAAACCTACCAGCTCAACTTTATTGATACCCCTGGCCATGTGGACTTCACCTATGAAGTATCCCGCTCGCTGGCGGCCTGTGAGGGTGCGTTGCTGGTTGTCGATGCCGGGCAGGGCGTAGAAGCCCAGTCAGTTGCCAACTGCTATACCGCAATCGAGCAGGGCCTTGAGGTAATTCCAGTCCTGAACAAGATGGACTTGCCGCAGGCAGAGCCAGACCGCGTCGCTCAGGAAATTGAAGATATTATCGGCATTGATGCCACTGAAGCCGTGCGCTGCTCGGCCAAGTCAGGATTGGGCATGGAGGATGTGTTGGAAGAGCTGGTGCGCTTGGTTCCGCCACCGGTTGGCGATGTGGATGCACCTTTACAAGCGCTGATTATCGATTCCTGGTTCGACAACTATCTCGGCGTTGTGTCGCTGGTGCGTGTAAAGCAGGGCACCCTGCGCCTGAAAGACAAGATCATCACCAAAACCATCGGCAAAGCACAAATTGTTGACGGTGTGGGTGTGTTCAGCCCCAAACCTACCCAATTAAAAGAACTCAAAGCGGGTGAAGTAGGCTTTGTGGTCGCAGGTATCAAAGACATTCACGGCGCGCCCGTGGGCGATACTATTACCCATGCGCAAACCCCTGACGTTGAAGCGCTTGAAGGTTTCCAGAAGATCAAGCCGCAGGTTTATGCCGGTATGTTCCCGATCAGCTCCGACGACTTCGAAGACTTCCGCGAAGCGCTGGCCAAGCTGACTCTGAACGACGCCTCGCTGTTCTACGAACCCGAAAGTTCGGACGCACTGGGTTTTGGTTTCCGCGTCGGTTTCCTCGGCATGCTGCACATGGAGATTATCCAGGAGCGTCTGGAGCGTGAATACGATCTCGATCTGATTACGACCGCGCCTACAGTAGTGTTTGAAGTGGTCAAGCGCGGTGGCGAAGTCATCTATGTTGATAACCCGTCCAAATTACCCGACCCTGGCTCGATTGAGGAAATGCGCGAGCCAATCGTTGAGGCCAATATCCTCGTGCCGCAAGAACATTTGGGCAACGTCATCACCCTGTGTATCGAAAAACGCGGTGTGCAAAAAGATTTGCAGTTCACCGGTTCGCAAGTACGTGTGCGTTATGAGTTGCCGATGAATGAAGTGGTTACCGATTTTTTTGACCGGTTGAAGTCAGTTAGCCGTGGTTATGCCTCCTTGGATTACAGTTTTACCCGCTTCCAGGCAGCGAGCCTGGTGCGTTTGGATGTGTTAATTAACAGCGAAAAAGTTGATGCCTTGGCAATTATTGTGCATCGCGATAAAGCGCACGGTATGGGGCGTTCGCTCACTGAAAAAATGAAAGAGCTGATCCCTCGCCAGATGTATGACGTTGCAATCCAAGCCGCTATTGGTGGACAAATCGTCGCGCGTTCAACCGTAAAAGCATTGCGTAAAGATGTAACAGCCAAATGTTACGGTGGCGATGCAACCCGTAAGAAAAAGCTGCTGGAGAAACAAAAAGCCGGTAAAAAGCGTATGAAGCAAGTGGGCAGTGTTGAAATTCCACAAGCCGCATTCTTTGCTGTACTGAAAATCGATAGCTAGTTTTTATAGATAATAGTAATCGTAGACAAATAACCCACTAAGGAAACTTGATGAGCAGTATTAACCTTCCTCTGATTCTCACGCTCGCGGTATTGATTACTGGTTTGGTGTGGTTGTTTGATGCATTGGTATTGTCGCGCCCACGCAAATCAAAAGTGGCTGCGGTAGAAAAACAATTTGCCGGTATGGCATTAGACACTGAGAAGCAAAAAGAGGCGTTTGAAGAAGCCAAAGCCGTGGCTGGCAAAGAGCCGATTTTGGTTGAGTATTCCAAATCCTTTTTCCCGGTTTTGTTTATCGTTTTCTTTTTGCGTTCGTTCCTTGTCGAACCGTTTCAAATTCCCTCGGGCTCAATGATCCCCACATTGGAAGTCGGCGATTTTATTTTGGTAAATAAATTTGCCTATGGTGTGCGGGCACCGGTGCTGAATAACACCATCATTCATACCGGCAAACCCCAGCGCGGGGATGTGATGGTGTTTTTCCCACCGCATGCCCCCGAGACTTACTATATCAAACGTGTGATCGGAGTGCCGGGGGACCATATCTCTTACAATAATCATGTGCTGACCTTGAATGGCAAAGTCATTGAAGAAAAATTAGTGGCAGAGTTGCCGGCGGGCGCGCCCATGCTGCGGATGGTTACCGAGAATATTGACGGTAAAGAATTCACCGCCTATAAACACATACAGCCCAGTCGCTTGAGTGTGCTTGGTTCCTGGGTCGTCCCTGAAGGTCACTACTTTATGATGGGCGATAATCGCGATAATAGTTTGGACAGCCGCGAGTGGGGCTTTGTGTCGGAAGAAGCGATTGTCGGCAAAGCCTTTGCAGTCTGGATGCATTGGGAGAAGTTCCTGAGCATTCCGTCCTTTGATCATGTCGGCGTTATTAAATAAGTACCTGTGGTAAGTTGAATGCTGGTCATTCCTCTCAATCGGAGTCAATCATAATGAAGGCTAACACTATCAAATTGCTTAAACACCAGCGTGGTCTTGGCATGTTGCAATGGGCCTTGGTAATAGCCGTTGCGGGTTTCTTTATCTTATTCGCATTCAAGGTAATTCCACTTTATGCTGAAAATACCTATGTTGAATCAGCCTTGCGCTCGCTGGAAACCGGCGGTGAAAAACTGGAGCAGATGACGGATGCAGAAATCAAAAGTAAGCTCAATAATTTTTACATGATTAACAATGTGCGTAGCGAAGGTCCAACCACAAATATCAAGGTTGTGCGTGAAAGCGAAAAAGCTGTGGTTACTGTAGATTATGAAACTCGCGTACCGCTTTTCTGGAATATTGATTTGGTGGTGAGCTTCCAAAATCATCTTGACAGTACCCGCCCCGGCCAATGCTGCAAACCACCTGCTACCCTAAAGACCAAGTAATTTGTGTTAACACTTAAATACCAACGCCTTGAGCAACGTCTTGGCTATCACTTTGAGGATCAGCGCCAGTTACAGTTGGCGCTAACCCACCGCAGCCATGGCGCTACCAACAATGAGCGCCTTGAATTTCTGGGCGATTCGATTTTAAATTTTATTGTGGGCGAGGAGCTGTTCAAGCGGTTTCCTGAAGTTCGTGAAGGCCAGTTGAGCCGCCTGCGCTCGCAGATGGTAAAAGGCGATACCCTTGCCGAACTCGCGCGCGAATTTGAATTGGGCGAGTGCCTGGTGCTGGGTGAAGGGGAAATGAAATCCGGCGGTCACAGACGCGATTCGATTTTGGCGGACAGTGTTGAAGCCATCATCGGTGCAATCTATCTTGCCAGCGGCCTGGATATTTGTCGTGAGCGTGTGCTGACCTGGTTTGCGCCACGTCTGAATGAATTAGGTCTCAATACCAGCGCCAAAGATTCCAAGTCGCGCCTGCAAGAATATATGCAAGCCCAGCGCCAGCCACTGCCGGAGTATGTTGTGGTAGAAGTGGGCGGTGAAGGGCACGCGCAAATGTTTACTATAGAATGCCGTGTTGCATTGACCAAACAGCCTACCAGTGCGACTGCCTCCAGCCGTCGTGAAGCGGAAAAACAAGCCGCAGTATTGATGCTGGCGCAGCTAAAAATCGATTGAGTTTTGTAAGCTCGCTTGTTAATAGATCGCTCCGAATTCCCACTCTCTCTTCCAGTATTGTTTATGAATTTTGAATCAGATACAGATCAGCCCGAAACTACCGGCAGCCGCTGCGGCTATGTTGCCATTGTTGGTCGCCCTAATGTGGGCAAGTCCACGCTGCTTAATCATATCCTCGGGCAAAAAATCAGTATCACCTCGCGCAAACCGCAAACAACGCGCAATGCCGTTGTGGGTATCAAAACTGAAGGCGATGTGCAGATTATTTTTGTGGATACCCCCGGTATGCATCTCGGCCAACAAAAGGCCATCAACCGCTACATGAATAAAGCCGCCACCAGCGCGATGAAAGATGTGGATGTGGTGGTGTTTGTGATCGATCGTTTTATTTGGACTGAAGAAGATGAAGCGGTTGCAGAAAAATTGCAGCATGTGAAATGTCCGATTATTTTGGCGGTGAACAAAGTTGACCAAATTGAAGACAAAGAAACCTTGTTGCCGCATTTGCAAAGCTTGTCCGAAAAATTAAACGTCGCTGAAATTGTACCTATGTCGGCGCTGCGCAATACCAATCTGGATCGTCTGGAGCAGCTTGTTACAGAGCGATTGCCGCAGGGCATCCATATGTATCCGGAAGATCAAATCACTGATCGCAGCTCACGTTTTATGGCTGCCGAAATTGTGCGCGAAAAAATTACCCGTCAATTGGGCGATGAATTGCCCTATGAGATGGCGGTAGAGATTGAAGAATTTAAGCAGGAAGGTAATTTGCTCAATATTTCTGCGCTGATTTTAGTTGAGCGCGATGGCCAGAAAAAAATCCTGATCGGTGATAAAGGCAGCCGTATTAAATTGATCGGTACTGAAGCGCGCACAGATATGGAAAAACTGTTTGAGATGAAAATCATGCTCAAACTCTGGGTTAAAGTAAAATCCGGTTGGTCTGATGACGAGCGCGCCTTGCGCAGCCTCGGCTACAACGAGTTTTAATTCACCGGTATGCGTGTTGATCTTCAGCCCGCTTATATCCTGCACACACGTCCATATCGCGATACCAGTTTGTTGATCGATTTCCTCACGCCCGACTTCGGGCGTGTCACCGCCGTTGCACGAGGTGTGCGCAAAAACAAAACTCCCAAACGCCAATTATTAAATCCGTTTAGCCGTTTGCTGGTTTGTTGGCAGGGCAAAACCGATATGAAACTCTTGACCAGTTTTGAATCCGATAACCATTTTCTCTCGCTTAGTGCCAATCATTTGTACTCCGGCTTTTATCTCAATGAATTGCTGGTGCGGCTTTTGCCCGAAATGGATGGGCACAACGGTTTGTATTTTGCCTACGAACAAAGTCTGGATGCGCTACAAAACAAGGGCGACATTGAACCTTTATTGCGGGAATTTGAATTTCGTTTATTAACTGAGTTGGGCTACGGTTTGGATTTTAGTGTAGATGCACGCAATGATTGTGCAGTAGAGGCACAAGGGCTTTACGAGTGTCATGTGCAGGAAGGTTTTTTTCGTGCGGGACCCGATATTCCTGAGCAGTTCCTATTAAAAGGTGAATGGCTGCTGGCGATAGCTGCGGGAGATTATTCCGCCCCTGCAACCCGTCTCGCTGCCAAGCATCTCTCGCGCCGGTTGCTGAAGCCTTTGCTTGGCAACCGCCCACTTAATAGTCGGCAATTATTTGTGCCAGCTAAACAAGATTAAATTCTCCCAGCCTTTATTCCATTGTTATCTTTTCTCAGGCGTCCACTTTTTCCAAACCAAAAAGCGGATCCAGTTCTTTATCGCGCCCCCAATTGATTAAATCGTCGAGCGCGTGATTGAGCGCGGGGATTGCATCGCGCGCTTGTTCGTATTGTTCGCTTTGGAAAAGTTTATCGAGTAACCCGCTGATGTGTTTCAAACGAGGTACACCGCAATAACAGCTGCTGCCGTACAGGCGGTGAATCAACTCGCCCAATTCCTCATACTCGCTGTTCGCCAATGCAGCATTGATTTGTTGTTTTTCAGTTTCCAATCCACTGAGCAACATACTGAGCATATCGCGCGCGAGTGCAGGTTTATTATTGGCGAGTTTCAAACAGAGTTGGATGTCAACTGAGCCGGTGAGATCTTGTGTTGGCAAGGGTTCGCGCACGTGCTGGTTATGATTTTTTTCCTCTATTTGGATAACCACTTCTTTTTTACCCGACAGGCTCGCCCAGCGATTAATAATATGAGCCAGTTGTGCCTCGTTAACCGGTTTGCTGATGCAGTCATCCATGCCGGCAATTAATAATTCGGCTTTTTGTTCGGTGATGGTATGTGCAGTGAGTGCAATAATTGGTGTGCGGCGTTTGCCTTGTTCCAATGCGCGGATGTGGCGCGTCGCTTCCATGCCATCCATGCCCGGCATTTGGATATCCATAAAAATTACATCAAACTCATTGTCATTGCAGGCATCAATCGCTTGCTTGCCGTTGCTCGCTTGCACGACCTGGGTATTTAAACCGCGCAATAATTCTGAGGCGAGCTGCAAGTTGGCGAGGTTGTCGTCTACCAATAAAACCGAAACACTTGGGCGCAGCGCTTCCTCTTCATCTTGCTCGCGCATATCTTTGATATGCAAATCCAATTGGCGACCGAGCGTTTGCAAGAGTGAATCGTAAGCAATAGGTTTGTTGATAAACAAAACCTGCGATTTTTCTGAATGCGCGCGGAATAAACGCTGGTGTGCCGGAGTACAACAGGCGATAAGTGTGCAATTAAATTCCACATTTAATTGTTCGGCCAAGTTGTTCAGTAACACGGGAGGAATTTTGCGCTCGTTGGGGGCGATATCCAAAATTAACAAATCAAAATTGTTATTGCTGTTGCGCGCATTGCGCAGTATAGGGAAGCAATCGTGTATTGCTGGAATGCTTTGTGTATTGCCGTTCCATTCACGTAATAAACAGTCAATTTGTTTTAGTGATGCAGGGTTTTCACCGCACAGCAAAATACGGTAATCACTCAAGTTGGCCAATTGGCTAACAGAAGGTTGGCGTTTGTCGATACCCAAACGCGCAGTGAACCAAAAGGTTGAGCCTTGCTCTGGCTCACTAACCACACCGATTTCCCCGTGCATGCGCTCAACTAATCCCTTGCAGATGGCCAAGCCGAGTCCAGTGCCTTCATGCTCTCGAGTATTGGATGAATCGGCCTGATTAAAGGGGCTGAAAAGTTGATCTTGCTCTTCGCGAGTTAAGCCTATCCCCTCATCACTTACACAGACTTTCAGTGTGATTTGCGTTTCCTGCTGTTGCAGGATACTGACATCAATCAG
>NZ_JBRFPI010000115.1:6467-11534 GCF_053579595.1 Cellvibrio sp. | reverse complement strand
GGGCTACCCCCCGGATCAGCTAAGACCATTTTCTTTACGCCTGCACTCGCCGCACGCTTGAGCATCGCAAACCACTCGTCAGTCAACTCATCCCAAAAACAAATATCACCCCCTACAATCACATCGTATTTGCTCAAATCTGACTTGGTCATTGATGCCATAGCACCTTGGCGGGTTTTCACGGATACATCGTTCAACTCGGCTTGTACATCCAAAAATGCAAAAACGTCCTCATCCACATCCAAACCAGTTACTGTATGGCCGTTATTAGCCAAGTAGATGGAGGTTGGCCCCCAGCCACAACCGACATCCAAAACTCGACTTTTTTTCTTCAGTGGGTTGTGAGTAAAGTAATCCATTAGCACATAGCTAGAGTCCCAATGCTTATCACCGTGCACACTCGGGCTGTGCTCTTTTTTGAGGTTTTTAATCGCCGGGCTTTTTTCGGTATACAACCAGATACCGTAGGTGTGATAAGTATTCTTGGCTGGTGGGGCAAATAGTTCTGGCACTGTGTCATCTCACTCGTAAGGGGCTGTGGGAGAATTTACTTAATAACATCGAAATTCTATGACAAAATTAAGACACTTATGTGACGGTCAACCGCAAAACGTGGTTATCACGCTATTTATAACAGCAAAAAACAAACCACAACCGCAATGGGACCTAATGAATAGCAGCAGGTGCAGAGAGGATTCTGCCATGCTAACTTAGGCTTTACCTACTCAGGATATTTGTATAAAACCGAATGAACTCATTTAAACGCTTCTTTTTCTGGCCAGTATTTTTCAGCTGTCAACTAATCGCCCTTGCATTGGTGAGCTGGCATTTACTGGCTCAATTTCATTTTTCCTATCCACTCGGATACCAACTACTGGATTTGAACACACACATTGCAGAATTTGCCCCACAGAATCGTTACAAAGACGATTTTGAATTGACAACGCCCGAAGATCACTGGCGTCTATTTGGTGCGATTAGCGATGCAGTGCAAGCCAGTGGTAAGGGCTTACGCGAGATCAGCTACCAACTAAAAAACGGCGAAATCACAGCCTTAATGCATGAGGCAGAAATTATTCATTTACAAGATGTGGCGAACCTCATCGATGTATTTTATATAACGGGCACAAGCTGTTTATTGATATGGATCGGATTGATTTTTTTCGCACACCACCAAAGACTGACGCTCCCGTCCATAAAAAAAATTCTACTTGGATTTTTAGCAGGTTTTGCGGCTATCACCACAATTATCCTGGTGATTGGCGCCACTGAGGTATTTTATTGGTTTCACGTACAGGTATTTCCTGATGGGCATCAGTGGTTTTTCTATTATCAGGATTCGCTGATGACCACACTGATGAAAGCACCGGATATTTTTGCCTTTATCGCCACACTTTTACTTTTATTACTTATTGCACTATGGTCTGCGAGCCTATACGGCATTAATCGCTTACTGCGCTTTCCCCCGCAACAACAATCTAACACCAAGGCCAGGAAGCGATAAAGTTTAAGCAGTTCTCAACTTTGCCATAAGATCCCATTTATTAAGCTAGCGTTAAGCGAAAAAGCGCCCATACTGGCCGCACCTGCTGTAAATACAGCTGTTTACGTTAGCGAGGATGATCTTATGAACAAATCGATGATTATGGGTACGGTACTGGGCTTGGGTGTAGCCACCATGGGTGGCGCCATTGCTGGTTATCAATACGTAAAAGAGCCAGATCACGCCAAAGTGCTCAAAACCCTTGCAGTGACCAAAGAGATAAAAATACCGCATGAAGAATGCGTTGAGAAAACAGTGGTACGTCAAAAACCGGTGAAAGATACCAACCGCATTGCTGGTAAAGTGTTAGGCGCAGTTGTTGGTGGCGCCCTTGGCAATCAGGTGGGCGGCGGCAACGGTAAAAAGGTAGCGACAGTTGCAGGCGCAGTTGCAGGTGGTTACGCCGGCGATAAAGTGCAAGAAAACATGCAGAAAGGTGATACTTACACCACAGTCGAGCAAAGCTGCAAAACGGTATACGAAACCCGTGAAGAAATTACCGGTTATGATGTGACTTATCGCTTAAAAGACAAAGAAGAAGTTGTGCGTATGTCTTACGATCCCGGTCAAAAAATTCCGCTGCACAATGGTGAGTTAGTATTGAACCAACCTACCTCAACCACTAATTAATGAGTAAAGCTCCCAAGCACAATACTTGGGAGCTTTTTTAACCTTTTGAAACCCTGTAGCTACGCAATTTAAAAAACGCCCAACTAAACAATCCCAAAATAACCGCTACAAAAAATGGCACTTGCCACAGCAATGCACTGCGCAGTGCTGCGCCTTCCGGGGTATCGGGAAAACTGGCCAGCAAACCGGAAAAACCTAAACTGAATAAACCGTAGCCCAAATTAAAAATTAATCCTTTAACTGACAGCACTGTTGCGCGGCGCGATGAATCTGCCTCTTCATGCAACACGCGGCTCACGGTGAAGCCGAGGAAACCCATCATCATCATTAAAAATAATGTCGGCACTACACCATAGATTGGCCAAGCGGGCACCAATACCACCAAACCAATCAGTGTCATTACTGCAACCAAGCCCAAATTCGCCAACATGCCAAAACGCGCATTTAAACGTTTGGCTATCCCGGGGACAAACCAACCAAGTAAACCCATGGCTGCACCAAAAAAACCATAGGTCCATTCCGGTAATTCAATCAACCGATAATAACTACTGGTGATGGTGGCGAAATTGCGCACGATGGAATCCAGCGCAACGCCAATTAAAATAACCACCAGCGTTTTGGGATTAGTAAACACCCAACGTGCAGTTGAAAGCGTAAGATGAAATGCATGGGATAAAGTCGAACCCGCTGCCGCGTGAACCGGTTCAACCATCCGCCAGGTAATAAATAGACAAGCCAGCGCTTGTATCAGCACCAATAAAACCGGTAATCGATGGGCTGTCTCACTACTGATGTGAAAGCTCGCCGGGAGAATAGAATTAATTGTATCCGCATCATAAAGCACACCGCCGATAATCATCGCCAGCACAAAACCCACAGAACGCCAACGCATGGCATGCGCAAGCAAATGATCCCAGGCACTGGCGCGGTTTTCGGGCGGCAGTGAATCATAAGCGAGCGCCTCATCTGCCCCGCTCGCACAGGCTTCTGAAAGCCCTGAGCAAATACGGTTGATCACACACATTATCAGCAACAGCATTCCACCATCGCGCGGCGCCAACAGCAGGCACAGCATCTCAATCACCATCAGCACCGACGCAGTCATCAATAATGTTCTGCGCCCAATCGTATCTGCCAAGGCGCCCGAGGGAACTTCAAATAAAAAAATCGTCAGCGCCCAAATCAAATTGAGCATCACAAATTGATCGAGCGTTAAACCCAAGTCGATAAATAAAATCGCCAGCACCGGATAATAAGCACGCGCGGTAAAAAAAACCGAGAAGGTGACAAAGCGATTGGCGTTGCGCGAGAGGTCTTGGGTCATGGCAGTCGGCCTACAGAGAATACAACACTAATGACAGAAGCTTTCATTACCTACAGATTAACTAAAACGCCTTGCTTCGCACTCTGCTCAGCCGCCAACAACAACTCAATGCCCAATAAGGACTGTTGCGGCAAAAATGCCAGTGGGGCATTGCTGTTAATCGCATCCACAATATTTTTATAATAATGCTCGTAGTAACCGCGCTGACCAGGAATGATCGAGCGTGTCGCTTTATCATTATTATGAACATGCAAAACACCGTAGTTATCTTCACCGGGTAGCGCCCAGCCTGCCATGCCGGGAATAAGACCGCGCATCATTTGTGCTTCTTGCACATCCTGCCCGAATTTTAAAAAGGAACCTTTATCGCCGTGAATGGCAACGGTAGCTCCCTTTTCACTAACGTAAGTGCTGGAGCGCAGAATTACGCGCATGTCGGTGTAGTGAAAACATACATTGAAATAATCGGTTGAACCTTCTGTGCGACGCAGGCTGCGCATATCAGCGTAGACAGCGTTCGGCTTTCCAAATAGGCACAGCATGGAATCCACCATGTGAATTCCCAAATCAAACCAGGTGCCGGAGCCGGGCAGATTATCTTCCTTCCATTTTTTGTGAGTGACGTTAGTGCGATAGCGGTCATAGTGCCACTCTACTTCAACAATGCGCCCCAGCGCTCCTGATTCAATAATTTTTTGTGCATCCAAATGATCGCTTTCCAAACGTTTATTTTGAAAAACAGAAAGGATTTTTTGTTGGCTTTTTGCCAATGCAATTAATTCATTGCCTTCGTCGATATTTAACGTAAAAGGTTTTTCTACCACGACATGTTTACCGGCTTGCAGTGCCGCTTTGGCCATTGGGTAGTGAAGTTCGTTGGGAGTATTGACTACTACTAAATGGATATCCGGATTCGCTAGAATATCGTCAAAGGTTTTTACAATAGCGACCTGCGGGTAATCGACCAATGCAGTGGGCTCACTGCGCTGCAAAATAGTGTGGAGTTTCAAACCTGGTTCAGCGGTAATCAGCGGGGCATGAAATACTTTTCCTGACATACCATAAGAGCAGAGAGCGACATTAAACATAATATTTTCCGGCTATTAGAAATTTCAGGCGTGAATTTTCACTCTGTACGCGCACGCGGTTTTAATTTGATATAAACACGCCGTTTTACGCGCGCGACTAGATGCCCGTGATCATCCTTAATTTCAACCAAAAATTCCGGCACATATTTATCGCCATTGGCTGTTTTTGCGCGTATATCATCAAGGATTTCATCGTTAATCACAAAGTGTGCATGCACGTGGGTTTTACCGGGAGCGATGTAATCTATCTCGGCATGTTTATCCCATACAAAGTAATCGCGCCCGAGGTTGTTCATGATCATCAACATGTACCAGGGGTCAGTCATAGACATCAAGCTGCCGCCGTATTGCGTACCGACATAATTGCGGTTATACCAGCGCAGCTTTAAGGTCACGCGTACTTCGCGGTAATCCGCGGCGAGATAGGTGATCTTGATAGCGGAGAAAAATAATGGTGGCCATAAATTGACGATGAATTTAAA
>NZ_JBRFPI010000115.1:0-6367 GCF_053579595.1 Cellvibrio sp. | reverse complement strand
TTTTCCGTGATGCAATAGCACCAACCGCGAACAAAAACGGGCGGCCAAACTTAAATCATGTAGTGCCGCCAAAACAGCTCCGCCCTGCTGCGCGTGTTCAGCAAGCAATTCCATCATATGCAACTGATGGTAGGGATCGAGCGCAGCAATGGGTTCATCAGCGAGAATAATTTGCGGCTCACCAGCAAATACCCGCGCCAGCAAGGTGCGCTGCAACTCACCACCGGAAAGTGTAGTCACGATCCGCTGGCGCAGCGATTGCAACTCAGTGATCTCAAGCGCGCGCCCAATGGCCTGCTTATCGCGTTCTGATTTGCCACTCATGGGTTTATGCCAGGGTGCACGCCCCAAGCCAACCAAATGCTCAACTTGCAACGGCCATGCGGGTGTTTCCTGTTGCGATAAATACGCCAATAATTGTGCGCGTTCCCGCCCGGAAAAATCGTTTAGTAATGTGTGTGGATAAGCTTCGTTCGATAAATAAATCTGTCCGGAGTCAGGCTGCTGCAATCCCGCCATCATCCGCAGGAGCGAACTTTTACCGGCGCCATTGGGGCCGATCAAACCGACTAGTTCACCCTGCGATAAAGCTAAATCTGCATTATCCAGAATGACATTGCCATCGCGCGCAAAAGAAACCTGTTGGGCACTGAGAGTTGTCGTCATCATCACGCCCACCGTGAACGGGTTTTTAAAATTAATAACAGAAAAAATGGTGCGCCAATTAATGAGGTAACCACACCGATTTTTAATTCGCGCGCGCTATCGAATTGGCGCACTAAAATATCGGCGAGCACCAATAACAATGCACCACCGAGCGCACTAGCCACCATTAGCCGACCAGGGCGGTAACCGACGAAGGGTCTTAATAGATGCGGAATAACCAAACCAATAAAACCTATTGCACCACTCACTGCTACACATGCACCCACACCGATGGAAATACCTAATAACAAAACACCGCGCTCCAAATGGTTATTAAAACCCAGCGAACGCGCGCTGTCTTCGCCCAAGCTAAGCGCATCCAGAAAACGGCTGCGGCTGAGCATCATCAACCAACTAATAACGGCGAGCGGCAATGCAATACTGACATGATCAAAATGGCGATTCGCCAGCGAACCCAACATCCAAAATACAATTTCCTGCATAGCGTACAAACTGGGGGCAAAATTCAAGGTTATTGCAATCAACGCAACCATGATGGAACTCATAGCAGTACCTGCGAGAATTAATGCCAGCATACTGCTATGCAGCCCCGCTAATACATACACCATAAATAAAGTAAACAAAGCCCCGGCAATAGCTGCACCCGGCAGCCAATACCATGCGCTGGCAGCAATACCAAAATACAATGTACAAATAGCACCAAAGGCTGCCCCGCTGGAAACACCCAGCACGCCCGGATCGGCAAGCGGATTGCGCAATAATCCCTGCATAGCCGCGCCCGACATACCCAAAGTAGCGCCAATCACAATCGCAAGAATTAGACGCGGTAAACGAATTTGGCCGACCACATTGGCACCGAGGCTTTGTTCGCCGTTAAAAAAATCCTGCAGACCATTGATGACACCAATATCGGCGAGACCGGTGTTGAGTGCAACGACCGATGCGATTGCAATAGCCAGCACCAGTAAGAAGGTTAAGGTTGTAAATGAGATTCGGGGCTGCAAGGGTGAATACCTGTTAAGTAAATTATTTCGCCAGGGAATTTTTCAGTTGGGTTGCAACATCACTGATTACAGTAGCAGCACAACCCGATAAACCTGCCGGTAAGGTGATCACTTTAAAATCGGCATGCCGCAATGCAGGGTGTGAAAGATATTCGCGCGCAAGTGAATAGGCATCATCACTGCCCTGCTCCACAATTAAAATTTGTGGTTTAGCGCTGAGCAATAACTCCAGATCGAGCTGGTTAAAACCAAACATACCGCGCTCTGCAGCCAAATTTCGCAAACCGGCGAGTTGCATAAATTCATGCTCCAGCGTGCCATCGCCAATCACTACACCGTTTGCCGAATACCAAAAAGCAGTGAGCGGTGTTTTACCTTGGTTAGCTGCTTGCAGCTCGGCAATTTGCGCGCTGATTTCTCTTACCATCTGCTCAGCCTTCGCACGCTCTCCCACCATATCGGCCAATTGCAAAATTTGGTCGTTAATATCTTCTAATGTGCGCGGCAATGGTAAACGTTCGACTCGTTTACCAAGTTTTTGTAACAGTTCAATAGGACTGCGCTGATCAAACTCGCCCGCGAAAATAACGTCAGGCTTTAGCGGAACAATTTCTTCCGCAAGACCATGGTTAACCGGCATACCTTTTACTTGCGCGGCAATAGGCGACCAAACTGGATCAGCAGTAAGGTAACTAATCGACACCAACCGCTCGTGCGGCACTAACTCCCAGAGCAATTGATCGATACAAATATTGAGTGAGGCAATTCGCTGCGGAGCTGTTTGTGTTGTTACCGCTGTTTGTGAAAAACAAAAGCTCGACAAAATAAAAAACAAAAAGCCCATCGCAAACAGGATGGGCTTTTGGACCGCAGTAACTATTTTCATCTTAAAGTGGATTCAGCCAGGCCGCGCCGCGCACACCGCTGGAATCGCCATGCACCGCCGGAACTATGGGGGTATCGCACTCGCGCCCGAATACATACTTGGGTAAGAGCTTGGGGACTTCAGTGTAAATCGCCGCGATATTGGAAGCGCCACCACCAAGCACAATCACATCCGGGTCCATGATATTAATGATGCAGGCTAAACCACGCGCGAGTTGATCGAAATAATCGGCGAGGATTTTTTGTGCAATCGCTTCACCCGCTTGCGCGCGCTCCACAATTTCATGCCCTTTGATTTTTTCACCAGTTGCTAACTGATAAGAAAGACACAAACCAGTACCGGACAAAAACGTTTCCTGACATCCCGCCTTGCCGCAGTAACAAGGGCGCGCATTTAAGTCAGCATCGCTTGTCCAGGCCAGGGGATTATGCCCCCACTCACCCGCTACACCATTGGGTCCGACAATCGGCCTACCCTGATAGGCAACTCCCGCACCGCAGCCAGTACCGAGAATACCTGCGAACACCAGATCATACCCACGACCGGCACCATCAGTGGCTTCGGAGACGGCAAGACAGTTAGCATCGTTGGTCACTTTCACATCGCGCATCAAAAATGCCGATAGATCTTTTTGAAAAGGCTTGCCATTAAGCCAGGTTGAATTGGCATTTTTGACCCAGCCGGTCTTACGCGAAATCGTACCCGGGATACCTACCCCGACCGGCAACAAGGTTTCACCTGCAGCCACCTCCGCTTGCGCCACCAAACCGGCGATATCGCGCAGGGTTGCATCATAATTGTCGCGCACTGTAGGGATGCGCGTACGGAACAGCTCCTGGCTACTGCCATTGAGCAGGATCACCTCGGTTTTAGTGCCGCCGAGATCGATACCGATACGAAAATCTGTCATATGAATCAGCCTGTTATCAAATCTGGCGGGATTATAGGTGCCGCCCCTTGCCCGAGGCAAATACCCACCTCAGGTAAATTCAATAATGGCGAAACGGCCGCCAAGGACTACACTCAAAAACAGGCTTATCCGTACTCTGGATAAGCCCACCAGTTACTGAAAGACCACTCGCGACTAAAAGCACATAATATGACCGATACAAAAAAAACAGCCGCTGCCCATGAGCGCCGCAAATTTAGCCGCATCCTGTTTGATGCGCATGTTGAACTCGCACAGGGTGAATTCCACTGGCGCGCCAGTCTGCTCGATATTTCACTCAAAGGTTTGTTGTTACAACAGACACTGCCAGTGGAAGTAGTCCATAGCGAACCGATCCTGGTGAAAATCTTGCTGTCCGATAACACCAGCATCGCCATGTCGGTGACAGTGGCGCACCAACATCATAACCAAACCGGTTTGATGTGTACCTCCATTGATATCGATAGCGTAAGCCATTTACGCCGCTTGATTGAATTGAATTTAGGCGATGCATTGGCAGCAGAAAGGGAGCTGTCTGAATTAATCAGTGATTACTAAATCAACCTTTGGAGCCAACGCCAGGATGGCTCTACAAAGAATCCCGACCAGCGGAGCCAACAAAAATAATGAGCGAAGAAAAACCGGACGATTTAAGCGATGAAGACAAGCGCCGACACCCACGCTTTCCGCTGCGTGCTTATGCCGATTTACAGTACTCCACAAAAAAATGGGAAGCACATGTGTTGGATCTCTCCGAGTCCGGCGCACGTCTGGCAATTTTAGGGGAACACCTACTGCAAAAAGGCGACCCACTGCGCGTGCATATCCAATTGGAAGATATCAACCTGCTCACATCGCCCAAAAAACAACTCAGCCTGCATGGCCGGCTAATCCATGTACGCGAGCACCTGTTAGGGTTTGAGTTCCAACCCGACACACCTGTTGATAAAACATTGCTTTATGAACTATTAACCCAGATAGAAAACAGTCACTAATCAGTAAGCCCTTATATGCAACACGCTGTATTTTTTTATGCATGTTTGTGCCTGTTATCTCTTTTTGTCCATAACAGCACGGCGAGTGGCATGACCAATGACGTGCTGCATATCACGCTGCCTAAAGCAGGCTCACTTGAACCAGAATCGACCAGCCGTTTTTACGAACAGGCTTTACGCTTGGCTCTGGACAAAACCCGCCATGCATCCGAACGTATCCAATTTAATTACCACATGCACGACGTAAAGCGCGAGCGTGCGCGCCTGTTAGTGAAAAATGGCACACTGGATATTATCTGGAGCAGTAGCAATAAAAAGCGCGAAGCAGAACTGATGCCCGTGAAATTTAATTTAATCCGCGGCATCAATGAATATCGGTTGTTGTTAATTCGCGCAGATGATCAACCGCGTTTTGAACAAGTAAAAAATTTAGCTGATCTACAGAAATTTAAAATTGGCAGCGGAACCCATTGGAGCGATACCGATATTTACCGATTTAATGGTTTACCGCTGGTGACCGCTTACTCTTATGAACCTATGTTTCGTATGCTAAAAGTCAAACGATTTGATTACATGGCGCGCAGCATTCAGGAAGTGAATTATGAATTGGAGCATTACGGTAAATCGGGACTGGCAATTGAACAAAACCTGGCGATTCACTACCCACAACCGATTTATTTTTTTGTGAATCACGACAACCGCGATTTAGCAGAACGCATTCAACGTGGATTGGAAATTGCCCGCGATGATGGCAGCCTCGATGCGCTATTTTTTGGTATCCCCAACTTCAAGCAGGCCTGGGAGCAGTTACAGCAGCTCAATCGCAAAGTGATTGAATTGAAAGTGCCTGAATGATTTTACCTAGAGTGCGTCCAATGCTTCTTGCAAATTTTTTACTGCAACCACTTCAATACCCAGGTTTTTTTCACGCGGGGCATTGGCAAAAGGAACTATCGCACGTTTGAATCCGTGTTTGGCTGCTTCGCGCAAACGTTCATGGCCACTCGGCACCGGACGGATTTCACCCGACAAACCCACTTCACCAAACACAATTAAATCCTGCGGCAAAATGCGGTCGCGAAAGCTGGAGACAATCGCCAGCAACACAGCTAAGTCTGCGCTGGTTTCCATCACCTTCACACCGCCCACCACATTCACAAATACATCCTGATCACCTACCATAATGCCGCCATGGCGATGCAAAACCGCCAGCAACATCGCGAGACGATTTTGATCCATACCTACGGCGACACGGCGCGGATTACCCAGGTGGCTGTCATCTACCAAGGCTTGTATTTCAATTAACAGCGGGCGTGTGCCCTCCCACATCACCATTACCACTGAGCCCGAGGATGCATCTTCCGCACGCTGCAAAAAAATTGCCGAGGGATTATTCACTTCGCGCATGCCCTGTTCGGTCATCGCAAATACACCTAATTCATTAACGGCACCAAAACGGTTTTTATTGCCGCGCAGGGTGCGGAAGCGCGAGTCATTATCGCCCTCCAGCAAAATGGAGCAGTCGATCATATGCTCCAATACTTTAGGGCCAGCGAGTGAGCCATCTTTGGTGACGTGCCCCACCAGAATTAATACGGTGCCGGTTTGTTTTGCAAAACGGGTGAGATACGCCGCGCTTTCGCGCACTTGCGATACTGAACCGGGTGCAGAGGAAATATCTTCCATATGCATGACTTGAATGGAATCAATCACCATCACTTTGGGCGCGGTCTTTTGCGCAATCGCGCAGATACCTTCCACACTGGTTTCACTCAGCATTTGCAGTTGGTCAGTGGGCAAACCCAAACGTTGCGCGCGCATAGCCACTTGCTGAAGTGACTCTTCACCGGTGATGTAAAGCGCTGGCATAGTGCGCGCCAGATTGCAC
>NZ_JBRFPI010000114.1:0-11681 GCF_053579595.1 Cellvibrio sp. | reverse complement strand
TCGTTATTTTTCTAGCGTTAATTGTTGGAGTTAGTGATATGTCACTGCAAAAATTTGTATCCAAAAAAATACTGGGGTTAGGGGTAATGCTCGCTGCAGGCCTCTTCGCGGTTAATGCCAGCGCAGACGCCGCGCCCGATTTCACCCTGCCCAGCAGCACCGGTGAAAATGTGCGTTTGGCTGAGCAGCGTGGGCAGGTGGTGATGTTGAATTTCTGGGCGTCCTGGTGCGGCCCTTGCCGCAAGGAAATGCCTTTACTGGATGAAATGTCCAAGCGCTATGGTGCGGCCGGTTTCGTGCTCTACGGTGTGAATGTGGAAGAAGACAATACCGATGCAAAAAAATTAATTAAGGAATTAGGCGTGAGCTTTCCGATTCTGTATGACACAGAAAGCAAAGCCAGCAGTTTGTATAATGTCGATGCTATGCCGACTACTGTGGTGATTGATAAAAAAGGTGAGATCCGCTTCGTCAACCGCGGTTACAAAGCGGGTGATGAAAACAAATACCGCGACCAAATCCGCGAGCTGATCAAAGAATGATACTTCGCCGCCTGCTTTTTATTGTGCTGCTGTTTAGCATCGCCGCCTGTAGTCCCATCAAGCCTTGGGTAAAACCTTATGAACGGCAAAAAATCGCCGATGAAATCATGAGCTTTGAACGCAACCCCATAGCGGACTCTTATTTGCATCACGTTTATGATGCACGCGAAGCGGCGCGTGGTGGCGATGGTGCATCAGGAGGTGGTTGTGGTTGTAATTAATCGCTTACTGCTATTAGTGTTAGCGCTGACGGGCAGTTTTTCGCAGGCCGCGGTCTTGCCTGATGAGCGCATTGATGTGCTTTATCACGGTTATGATGGTGGGGGTGCAGAAATTAATGGCCCTTCAATTTTAGTGCGCAAAAATCTTGGTGCGTCGGTATCGGTTGCCGCGAATTATTATGTGGATATGGTGAGCAGCGCATCGATTGATGTTCAAGCGACCGCCAGTCCTTACAGTGAAGAGCGCAAAGAGAATGGCATCAGCGGTCAATACCTGATTGATCGCTCCACGATTAGTTTGGGGTACACACGCAGTAAAGAAAATGATTACGATGCGTCAACATACACCCTTGGTATTGATCAGAGTTTTTTTGGCGATCTAACCACGCTCGGTTTTGGTGTGAGTTTTGGTGAAGATATCGTTGGCCAAAATACTGATCCAACCTACGAGCGCAATTTGGAGCGGCGTAAATACAGTTTCAATGCATCGCAAATTGTGACAAAAAATTTATTGGCCTCGCTCAGTTTTGACAGTGTTAGCGATCAATGTTTGGATCTCACTCAGGATGAAAGTTGCCTGAATAACCCTTATCGCTCGGTGCGCTATTTGAGTGGCACTGGGGGGTATCTCTATCAATCAGAACTCTATCCACACACGCGCAATAGCGATGCACTGGGATTGCGTGCAATTTATTATTTGCCGTATCGCGCATCGGTGCGTGCGGAGGTGCGCCAATTTTCCGATAGCTGGGGTATTGATGCGGATAATTTCGAATTGCGCTACTTGCACCCTTACCGCGAGCAGTGGCTATTTGAAATTAAGTATCGCATCTATAAACAAACGGGTGCCGATTTTTACTCGGATTTATTTCCCTATCGCGATGCGCAAAATTTTTTGGCACGCGATAAAGAGTTAAGCCCATTTTCATCGACTACGATTGGCTTGGGTGTCACCTATAAAGTTCCGGCAGGAGTAATCCCCTGGTTTGAAAAAAGTACCGTGAATCTTAATTGGGATAAATTCGATATCGACTACGATGACTTCCGCGATGCGCGCGTATCGCCTGCTGACTATGCGGCAGGTGAAGAGCCGCTCTACAGTTTGCAGGCAGATGTGATTCGTTTTTATTTGTCGTTTTGGTTTTAATGATAAGCCAGTGTGATTAAATCGCACTGGTGTTTCCCCTTCCCCCCTTCGATCTGCTTAAATTCCTTCAGTTTTATTTACCGGTGCGCCTTATTACCTGGCGACGTATTTTTCTTGTGGACTTGTTCAGTAATTGTGCACTCTATGTTGCTGTGATATAAATGACAATGTTGTCATAAGGGAGTGGGTGACTTTTTGCCCCTATCAAACCCAACAAGACCGAAAACTTATCCACTTATAAAAATTAAGTCGGTCGGTTGGATTTCAAAAAATAAAACGGATTCGTCTTCTCTAGAGAATAAGCGACGAGTGTAGTGGTAGGTGACATTACGTTTAAGTACGTAAATGAATACCCCTTGGTCGTTGGCAGTCGCAAAGTAAATTTTTCAATAAAACATAAAGCCCTGGAAGTCTGTAAATCACTTCCATCGGTATTTCTTTGCCCAAAAATGTAGAGAGGATCATCCAGTGAAACAATCAGTGTTCGCAGCTGCAAGCCTATGCCTTGCCGCGTTATCAATAGAAAGCCATGCCATTAGTTGTACCGGAATCCCCCAGTGGAATAGTGCGGCAGCTTATGGCGGTGGTTCCCAAGTGCAAGAGTTAGGTAAAGCGTATAAAGCAAATTGGTGGTCTCAGGGCCATAGTCCGGTAAATTATTCCGGCCAATGGCAAGAGTGGACGCTGGTAGGGAACTGTGATGGCGCGTCATCATCCTCATCGAGTTCGGTTGCACCATCATCCCGCTCTTCCGTAGCCCCTTCTTCGCGTTCATCAATTGCGCCCTCAAGTAGCTCTGTTCCCAGCTCTCCATCGTCCAGTTCAATTGCGCCGTCAAGTTCCTCTGTTGGCGGCAGCTGCGCTTCACCACAATATGCGCCGGGTACTGCTTATACATTGGGGCAGTTGGTAAAAAATGCGGGCAGTGAATATCGCTGTACCGTTGCCGGTTGGTGCAGTTCAACGGCGGAATGGGCCTATGCACCCGGTACCGGTGCGCATTGGCAAATGGCATGGGAGGTCGTGCGCGCTTGCGGTGTTGTATCGTCTGCGAGTTCTATTTCAAGTTCCGTGAGTACTTCCCGTTCGTCGGTGAGTTCATCTTCATCGAGTGCGGGTACTGGCCGCTACCGCATTATTTCCGGCTACTGGCATAACTTTAATAATGGTTCGGGAGTGATTCCGCTAGATCAGGTTTCCAATGCCTATGATGCAATCAATATCTCTTTTGCAGAGCCAACAGGCAGGGCAGCAGGTGAAATTGGTTTTGTATTGGATCCGGCATTTGATATGGCTGCATTTAAAGCGGCAATAAAATCCAAGCAAGCTGCGGGCAAAAAAATCATTATCAGTATTGGCGGTGCTAATGGCCAGGTGCAATTGCCAACTGCTGCGGCACGAGCCAATTTTGTTAATTCGATGAAAGCGATTATCGATGAATATGGATTCGATGGTTTGGATGTGGATTTTGAAGGTCATTCATTATTTTTAAATTCGGGTGATAGCGATTTCCGCAATCCTACCACGCCAGTGATCGTGAATTTGATTGGCGCTTTGCAGGATTTAACCAATCATTATGGCGATAAATTTGTGCTCACCATGGCTCCGGAAACCTTCTTCGTACAATTGGGTTACAGCTTCTACGGTGGCACTTGTATCAGTTGTGATACGCGCGCCGGTGCTTACTTGTCGGTGATTTATGCATTGCGCGTCAAGCTCGATTGGTTGCAAGTACAAAACTACAATTCCGGTTCGATCATGGGCACGGACAATAAATATCACTCTATGGGCGGTGCTGATTTCCATATCGCCATGATTGATATGTTGCTGACCGGCTTTAAAGTAGCGGGCACCAATTTAACCTTCCCGGCGCTGCGCCAGGATCAAGTGTTAATTGGCTTGCCTGCGAATGTGAATGCTGGCGGAGGTTTTACCAGTGTGGTAGAAGTGCAATCGGCGATGAATTGTTTGATCAAGGCGCAAGGCTGCTCGTCTTATCAGCCCGGCGCAGCATGGACCAATTTACGCGGCCTGATGACCTGGTCAATCAACTGGGATAAATACAATAACTACGAGTTCTCTACCCAGCATCGCCAGTATCTGGATCAGTTGCCATAATATAAAACGGAGTTAAAAAAATGGGGCGCAAATTGCGCCCCATTTTTTTGCATTACACATTCATTTCTTTCGCATTTCCCTAGCGTTTTACCGGCACATAATCATCCATTTCGCGATGCGACATGTCGGTCCAATTATTGGGGGGTAGCTCTGGAATCGGTGCTGGTGTCGCCAGTGCGGGATGCTTAACAGCCAGCAATTCATTTAAGTGCGTTAGAACCGGATCTTCGCTGGTTTCATCGGGGCTTAAAAAGATTTTATGTTTGCGCGTGCCTCTACCCCAATCGAGGCTGCTGGAGTAGCGCACCAGCGGTGCAGCCAATACCAGACCGGTTAGTACTGGCAACAACCACCAGAAGAAAATCGGCGCATAGGTGTAGGTCATAAAGCCCCATGCGAGTGCTGCTGTAGTCATTTTGGATGTGCGAGCAAAGCATTCGCCCCAAGGCAGTAAGCGGCCTTCGCGGTCTTGCGAATCCCAATTCACTTTAAAGCCGAGCAATACCGAAATTACAAAGTAGGCGTGATAGACCATCATGATTGGCGCGATTAACACGGCAAAAATCGTCTCGATAATTGTGCCTTTAATAATCGCGCGCGCACCACCGAATTGTTTGCGTCTGTGAGTGAGTGCCACGATTACGCCGAGCAACTTTGGCCCCATCAACAAGGTAGTGGTGAGTAGGATCAGCGCCACAATCAATTCGGTTTTGGCGATCGGCCAATTGGGGTAGAGCTGGTAGACCTCGGTGAAATACACGTTGGAATTAATCGCACGCACTACGGCGTCCGCAGTGCTTAGCACCAGCATAAGCAACCAGATCAATGAAGTGATATAGGCAATAGCACCCAACAAAAAATGCATGCGGTTAATGGGGTGCAAATCCTTGGTATCGACAATGCCCAAGTGTTGAATGTTGCCCTGCACCCAGCGGCGGTCACGTTTGGCGTAATCGATAATATTGCAGGGCACTTCTTCGTAGCTGCCTTCCAGATCGGCAAGTAAAAATACGTCCCATCCCGCGCGGCGCAGCATCGCGGCTTCCACAAAATCGTGGCTGAGAATATCGCCTCCAAAGGGTGCTTTGCCGCGCAGCGTCGGTAAACCGCAGTGATCAATAAAGGCGCGCATGCGGATGATCGCGTTGTGACCCCAATAGTTGGCGGCATCCGTCTGCCAAAAGGCAAGGCCGGTGGCGAGCATCGGGCTATAAAGCACCGCGGCGAATTGCACAAAGCGGCCGAAAAAGGTGGTCTGACGCACCGGAATCGGAATAGTCTGGATCAGTCCGGTACGCGGGTTGGCTTGCATGGCGCGCACCATTTTCAGCAGGCAATCGCCCGCCATAATGCTATCGGCGTCCAGCACAATCATATTTTCGTAGTTGGCACCCCAGCGCTGGCAGAACTCAGCGAGGTTACCCACTTTGCGCGCGATATTTTTTTCGCGGCGACGATAAAACGCCTGTTTGCCCAGGTCACCCAAGCGCTCCTGCAACAGTTGCCAGGCATCGCGCTCGGCTTGGGCGATAGTCAGGTTGGTAGTGTCGCTCAGCAGGAAGAAGTCGAAGTGGGCGATCTCGCCGGTCTTTTCCAACGAGCGCAAGGTCGCCTCAAAACCGGCAATTACGCGGTGGGTATCTTCGTTATAAACCGGCATCACCACCGCCGTGCGGCAGCTGATGGGCGATGTGTCCTTTAGCATGCCTTTGGTGGATTTCAGCGTGAGCGGATCAATGCGCAGCATCTGCAACATAAATCCGAACAGGCCACTCCAGAAGGCGAGCGCGAGCCAGGTAAAACTGATGCCGAACAGCACCAGAATTACGGCTTCCAGAGTGGTCAGGTCATTGGCGCGCAGTATATCGAACATGATGTAGACACCGCTGATGGCGGTGAGCACACTCAGGATCACATACACATAACGGCGCAGCGACTTGCCTGGGATGATTATGGCATCCGCAGGCAAAGCAGTTAGGTCGGCAGGGGGGCGGAACTCGTGGGTCATATCAGATCGCATCCGGATACCAGACGTAGCTCCAGACTTCACTCAGGCGCTGGTCGCGTAATTTCAGGTAGAGGCGCATATCGGCAACCTTGTCGCCCTCCGGCTCCAGCTTGAAGGAGGCACGCCAAGTGCGGCCATCTGGCAATTGGCGCACTACCAGTTCACTGATGGTGCCCGAGTTTTTTTGCATCTCGGCGACTAAAGGTGCGTCGGCAGAGAGGTTATCCAATTCGCCGCCACGGAAATCTATCACAAACTTGCGCTTGCTCAGTGGAGGCGGATTGGCTTGGCCGGGGTTTGCGCCCCAACCGATACGGGTGCGGATGACCTTGGCACCGGTATTTTCGGGCAAGTGATCATCGAACGTGCGCAGGCGATATTTAAAGGTCGCATTGCTGCCCGCCTTCATCGACTTGGCCGGAACCCAGTAGGCTACAACGTTATCGTTAGTTTCGCTGTCGCTCGGGATTTCCACCAATTCTGCACGGCCTTTGCCCCAATTACCTTCGGGGATAATCCACATGCTCGGGCGCTTCTCGTAGCGAGATTCCATATCCATGTAGTGATCAAAATCGCGGTCACGTTGCAAAAGGCCAAAACCACGCGGATTTTCATCCATCATTGAGGAAACGCGCAGTTGGCGATGATTGCTGATCGGGCGCCAGATCCACTCGCCATTTGATGCGGCCATCAACAGGCCGTCGGAATCGTGTACTTCAGGCCGGAAGTCATCAACAAAACGGGTATGGTTTTCACCCCACATATACATACTGGTGAGCGGCGCTACGCCGACTTTAAGAATATCTTTGCGCGCAAAAATTCGCGCTTCCACTGCCATCTCGGTTGGCGCACCGGGAATGATTTCAAAACGGTAAGCGCCGGTGATCGATGGGCTGTCGAGCAGGGCATACATCACCATACGGGTATCAGTCGGGCCGGGTTTGACCAGCCAGAATTCACGGAATACGGGGAACTCTTCGCCTTTGGGTTCGGCCGTATCAATTGCCAAGCCACGTGCCGACAGGCCATAAGCCAAGCCAGGGCCAACCATGCGAAAGTAAGATGCTCCCTGGAACACCACGAATTCATCTTTGTATTCATTACTGTTTAGTGGGTAGTGGATGCGAAAACCGGCAAAACCGATATTGCCCGGTGCGACGCCAGCCAGCGGAGCGGCAGGGCCATCGTAGTTAAAATATTCCTGCTTGAATTGCACGAAAGCGTCGGGGCCATCGGTGGCCATATGCAGGGTCACTGGTTCACGGTAGAGAAAGCCGGGATGGAACAATTGCAGCTCGAACAGGGATTCGTTGTGCCACAGCGATGACTCGGGGCGAAAGCGAATCGAGCGGTATTGATCGTAATTCATATTGGCAAGTGCTTCGGGAATATTAGCCTGAATCGGTTTGTACTCGCGGCGCGCAAGTAATTTGGCGCGTGAAGCAATCGCATCAAAGAGCTCGGGTTGGGCAATTTCGGTGGCGGCGGCGGGAGCTAAGGCCGGTTGTGATTGAGCATGGGCGAATCCGGCCAGTCCGGCACTTAATACACAGCTCATCGCCAGGGCGGTTAAACCAGTGCAGGTAAATAATCGGCTACCAGCCTTTGTGTTGTTGAACAACATGCTCATCCACTCTTTCTCCGCGTCGGATTATTGAGATTAATTGAAACCATGGGTTTGGTTGTGCCGGAGTATATTTCGGCTGCATTGGTGCAAGAATCGGCGCGCATTGTAAACCATCTGCCGCTGAAAATAGCGGGTCATTCGTTCGTGCTCAAGGCTTTTTTTTACAGTTCTTTGCAGAGCCTGCTGGCGCTTCAAAGTACCCGGTTATTACCAATCAGTCTTTGCGAATGTGTCGGTATCAGCTTAACTCAAGTGTAGTTACTCAAGGAGATTTATTATGAGCCGCCCCATCCCATCTGCTGCCGCTATCCCGTCTAAAGTGGAACGTCAAAACCATCCTAATTTATTACCTGTTGTCCGGCGTGTCATTGAGCAATTGAACCAGCTTTTTATCGATCACTTTGGCCTATTGGGTAAGGGCCTTGTAGACGATATATTCAAACACTGGCTGCACGCAGGTAAGACCGGCCCATCGGGATTGCGTCATTACGTCTATGCACTGGGCGTACAGTTGGAAGACCCGGGTGTGCGTAAGGATTTCACTGAGCGCGCCGAGCGTTTGTTACTGCATCTCCAATCTGGCTACGTAAGCTGAGCAACGCTTCTTGCTCCTGGCGCTTCCTCGTGCCATGCCATAGGGAAAGTGTTTTTTTGCTGCTACACTCAAAGGCATCCCTCACTGGTCTTGCTGCGGTTGGTTGAGATGCCCAACATAAGAAATTACATGCGTGAAAACCCTATAGCCGCGCGGTTGTTGGGGTTGATTATTATCAGCAGTTCGATTGTCACGCTTGTTGCGATTTTGTTGCAGCTCCACAGCAATTTTAACGACGATATAGCCGCTCTCGAAAAACGTCTGGATCAGGTACGCATTAGTACCCTGGCGAGTATCACTAAAAGCTTGTGGGGGTTTGATCAGGAACAATTGAATATCCAGATCAACAGCGTGCTTGCGGTGGATGATGTAGTGCAGGTCAAAGTGGTTTGGCACGATTGGAACAATACCGAGCAAACACTGGTCGCCAGCAATCACGCCTATGACCCGCAGGAACTGGAAAATAAACGCAGTCAGTTTTTAGTGCGCAGCTATCCGTTAGTCTATGAAGATGCGAGTACACCAGAGCAGCAGTTGGGCACGCTCACCGTGACCGCCAGCCTCAGCAGTATTTACGATAAATTGTGGGAGCGCGCATTTTTTATTGCGCTGGTACAAGGCACTAAAACTCTGGTTATCGCATTATTTATTGTCTGGCTGGTGCACACTTTGCTGACGCGCCATATGAAAACCGTCGCCAACTATGCGCGCAACCTCAATTTGGAAACTCTCACCAAACCACTCAAGCTTAAACGCTTGAAGGTCAATTCGGCTTCCGATGAATTGGACAATGTCGTCAACGCGATCAACCACATGCGCGAGACATTGCTTGATGATATCGAGCAGCGTCACGCGATTGAAATGGCACTGCTCACTGAAAAAGAAGAAAAGCTGGAAACCCGTCGCCAAAAAAATGCAGCGGAAGACGCAAGTCGCGCGAAGAGCCAATTCCTAGCCACTATGAGCCATGAAATCCGCACGCCCATGAACGGTGTAATCGGTATGTTGGAAATGCTGCGCGATACGCCGCTTGATGATAATCAAAAGCATTACATCGATGTTATCCACCGCTCGGGTGAAACTCTGCTTACTATTATTAATGATATTCTCGATTACTCCAAAATCGAGGCGGGCAAAATGCGGCTTGAAGAAACCACTTTTGAGCTGGATGAGTTGATCGAAAGTTGCGTGCAATTATTTGGTGCGACTGCCAATAAGCGTCATATCGAATTATTTGGAGGGCTTGATCCTGATGTGCCCAAATGGGTTAAGGGTGATCCAACACGGTTGCGCCAAATCATTATTAATTTGCTCGGTAACGCCTTTAAATTTACCACTGAAGGTTTTGTCTCCCTGCAAGTAAAACGTGTTGCGGATTTACCTGAAGATAAGGTTGAGTTGCGTTTTATTGTGCAGGACAGTGGTATCGGTATTGAAATGAGCAGCACGGATGATTTATTTGATTCGTTTAATCAGGCCGATGCTTCCACCACACGCAAATATGGCGGTACCGGTTTGGGGCTGGCAATTTGCAAAAGCCTCGCTGAGTTGATGGGCGGCGAAATCGGAGTTGACAGCCTAAAAGGGCGCGGCTCAACCTTTTGGTTTACAGCGCGCTTGAGTCGTGAAGATGTGTGCGATTGGAATAACTCGCCATTGGAGTCCAAAAGCAATTTATTGTCAGGCAAAAAATTATTGTTGGTTGAGTCCAGTCGTACCCTGAGTGAATTTGTTGCGTATCACTGCAGTCTTTGGGGGGTGAGTATGGAGTCGGTTGTCTCGGCAAAAACGGCGCTAACACAACTAAAGCATGCCATGCATTCAGGTGAACCTTACGATTTTGTCTGCTTCAATTACGCGCTACCGGATGTCACGGGTTTTGAATTGGCACAATGGATTCGAGAATTACCAGAGTTTCGCGAGTTGCCGCTGTGCATGTTCAGCGCTGGCGATATCTATCACGATCAGGGGCAAATGCGCAGTCTTGCGATCCATGCGATTTTGCGCAAGCCGGTTTCGATGAAATTGTTGCGTCAGGAATTAATTGCGCTGCTGGGACATGAACCGGTTCCATTGGTTGCCGCCGAGCGGCAAACCCGCGACCCCGACAAGTTTGCCCACTTGCGCGTGCTGGTTGCTGAAGATAACCCGGTTAATCGCATGGTTATCAAGGGTTTGCTAGGCAAGCTTAATATAGTGCCGATCTTTGCTGAAAACGGGGTTGAGGCGTGTGATGCGGTGCAAGGTGCCAGTGAACGCTTTAATCTGATACTGATGGATTGTGAAATGCCGGAAATGGACGGGTTTGAGGCAACGCGTGCGATTCGCGATTACGAGCGGCGCGAAGGCCTATCGGCAACCCCGATCATCGCGCTCACTGCCCATGCACTGCAGGAACACCGCGAAGCCGTCTTCGCCAGCGGCATGAATTACTATCTGTCCAAACCCGTTACCTTCAATAATCTTTACTCCGCATTCGAAGCGACGGGTTTGGTTAATGCGGTAAATCGCCAGATTTGAACTTCGCTACCGGTGCGCGTATAGCGTTCCCCTATAGTAATGATTGGTTTTTTCTCCTTGCCTGCATTGGGGGCAGTCCTTATGATGGCCACATCAAATTGGGTTTCCTGAATTAACGAATTGGGGTTTCCCTCCACCATTAAATGACCGTCAGGTTTGGAGTTTATTATGAGTAGTGATGCTATTGTGCACGTTAGCGATGCCAGCTTTGAGCAGGAAGTAATAGGTGCAGATTTGCCGGTGTTGGTTGATTTTTGGGCGCCCTGGTGTGGCCCATGTAAAATGATTGCACCTATTCTGGATGATTTGGCTGAACAATTTGAAGGCAAATTAAAGGTCACCAAGCTCAATGTGGATGATCACAAAGAAACCGCAGCCAAATTCAATGTGCGCGGCATTCCCACCCTGATCATCTTTAAAAACGGCGCAGCCCATGCCACCAAGGTGGGTGCAGTGAGTAAGCCGCAGTTGGTTGATTTCATCAACTCTGCAATCTAATTGTTGTGGGCTGTCGCAAGATGGCCCAATTTGTTTTTGCACTGCGCGATGTTTGCCGTTATACTCAGCCAATCTGATGTTTGTTCCTCCCTGAATCACCTTCCCGATTCCCTTGAACCAGACGAACAAACCCTAATTTCCCTGCTGTTGTTTTTGCCCCGGCATCTGATATAACCAGATAAGCCAATTAATCAGCCAATTTGCACGAACAACACTACAGGGTGATTGAGCGCATGGCGTTGAGCCGGCACGTTAGTTAGCGGCTTAATAACAGCAAAAAAACGCAATTCCATTATTTAATTTGACGGATTAATTCAACAGGTTAATTCAAAAGATTAATGTCAGCGTGTTAATGTCAACGCGTTGCTTTCACAAGAGTGCCATTCGGCGAATAATCTGCAACAA
>NZ_JBRFPI010000113.1:0-11783 GCF_053579595.1 Cellvibrio sp. | reverse complement strand
GTGACCAAAAAACAACCTGAAGTAATTGGCTGGCGTGAGTGGCTAGGGCTGCCGGATTTAGGCATTCCTGCCATCAAGGCCAAAGTCGATACTGGCGCGCGAACCAGCGCTTTACATGCTTACTACGTTACGCCTTTTGATAAAGATGGCAAGCCGTGGGTGAGGTTTGGCCTGCATCCGCTGCAAAAAGACAGCCTCACTTGCATTGAGTGTGAGGCGCCGGTTAAGGACGTGCGCATGGTGACCGACTCGGGCGGTCACAGTGAGCAGCGGGTGGTGATTGACACCAGCCTGCAGATCAATGGTATCAGTATGACCATTGAGGTCACGCTGACTGACCGGGAGAACATGCGTTTCCGCATGTTGCTTGGGCGCAGCGCCCTTAAGCAGGGCTTTTGGGTTGATAGCAGCAAATCCTTTTTACTGGGTGGCAATAAAAACCAGCCAGCGATGGCATCGCTCTAGCGGCGGCCACTTCCTTTTTTACTCAATCAGGTCTTTTATGAAAATCGCTATTTTGTCGCGCAACCGCCGCCTTTATTCCACTCGCCGTTTGGTGGAGGCCTGCGCTAAGCGCGGCCATGAAGTGCGCGTGATCGACATCCTTAAATGCTATATCGATATCGCCTCCGACAGTCCCGCCATTTGGTATATGGGTGAGCAGTTGGAAGATTTTGATGCAGTAATTCCGCGTATCGGTGCCTCTGTCACCCACTACGGCCTGGCGGTGATTCGCCAGTTTGAAATGATGGGGGTTTACTGCCTGACCGAGTCTATCGCCCTAGGGCGCTCGCGCGATAAGTTGCGCGCTCTGCAATTGCTCTCGCGCAAAGGTATAGGTCTACCCAAGACCAGCTTCGCCTATAACGTGCATGACGCCAAAGAGCTGATCAAACTGGTTGGCGGCACACCACTGGTGCTCAAGCTCTGCGAGGGCACCCAAGGGCGTGGCATAGTGCTCGCGGAAACCCAAAAAGCGGCAGAGAGCGTGATTGAAGCTTTCCGCGAGCTGCGTGCTGAATTTCTGGTTCAGGAATTTATCAAAGAAGCCAACGGCAGCGATGTGCGCTGTTTTGTGATCGGCGATAAAGTGGTCGCTTCGATGGAGCGTACCGCGCAAGAGGGAGAATTTCGCTCCAATTTACATCGCGGCGGCACCGCCAAAGTCACCAAGCTCACCCCGACCGAGCGACGCACCGCAATTAAGGCAGCGCAGACCATGGGGCTGCACATCGCGGGGGTAGATTTACTTCGTTCGAGCCGTGGGCCATTAGTGATGGAAGTAAATTCATCGCCTGGTTTGGAGGGGATTGAAGGTGCGACGCAAAAAGATATTGCAGAAGCAATCGTGATGTTTGTGGAAGAAAATGCGCGCCCGAATGCTAATAAAACGCGGGGTAAGGGTTAAGGTCGCAAGATAAGAGGGGGCTTAAGCCCCCAATTTCAAATGCGGCTCCAAGTGCACAATGGTGCCGTCAAAATAAAATCGGCCATTGTGGAAATGGTTTTCCAATTGTTTGGCGGTCATGGGTTTGGCGTAGAGAAAGCCCTGCGCTTGATCGCAGCCTTTATCGCGCAGCCATTCGGCTTGGCGCTCGTTCTCCACACCTTCTGCGACAACCCGCATTTGCATATTGTGCGCAAGACCGATGATCGATTTGGCGATGGCAGCATCGTTATCATCGTCGTGGATGTCGTTGATAAAGCTGCGGTCAATCTTGAGTTTCTGGATTGGGAAGCGCTGCAAATAGGCAAGCGATGAATAGCCAGTACCGAAGTCATCAATCGCGAGGAACATGCCCATTTGGTTCAGTTGATTCAGCTGGTTGATCGTCTCACCCGCATGCTCCATGGCGCAGCTTTCGGTGATCTCCAGTTCCAGATGTTTTGCGTCCAGGCCGATGTCAGTGAGAATGGCTTCGACCTTGCCGGGAAAATTCTTTTGACGGAACTGGCGCGGCGATAAATTCACGGCAATCTTGCCCACAAACTTACCTGCATCCAACCAGATTTTTTGTTGGCGGCAAGCCTCGCGCAGTACCCATTCGCCAATTGGCACAATCAAGCCTGTCTCTTCTGCGAGCGGTATGAAATGTGCGGGCGAGATCAGGCCTCGGTCAGGATGCTGCCAGCGCACCAGCGCCTCTACACCCATCATTTCACCGGTTTTTAAATCGACTTGCGGTTGGTAGTAGAGAACCAATTGTTGTTGGTCCACTGCGCGGCGTAAATCGTTTTCGAGCAGCAAATAATTCACTGCAGTAGCGTTCATACCCTTGGTGTAAAACTGGCAATTGTTTTTGCCAGCTTCCTTCGCCTTGTACATGGCGACATCGGCGTTTTTCAGCAGTTCGTCGGTATCCATGCCGTCATCCGGGAAGAGGCTGACACCAATACTGACGGTGGTGGAAATGCTGTGGCCGCTAATTTCCAATGGGCGCGATAGCGTCGTGAGCAGCTTATTAGCCACAAACACCACATCCTCAATGTCGTGAATACCTTCGAGGACCACTACAAATTCGTCGCCGCCAAGGCGCGCGACGGTATCCATATCGCGCACACCTTCATTCAGGCGCATGGCGATGGCTTTTAGCAGAATGTCGCCGGCATCGTGGCCGAGGCTGTCATTGATATTTTTGAAGCGGTCGATATCCAGCAGCATCAGCGCGACTTTGGATTCGCTGCGGCGCGCGCGCGCCAGGCCATGATAAATGCGGTCATAAAACAGCGAGCGGTTGGGCAGGGAGGTGAGCGAGTCGTGAAACGCCATATAGTTGAGGCGCGACTGTTGCTCGCGCAGGGCGTTTTCGGCCAGCTTGCGCTCGGAGATATCAGTGCCAATGGTGCAGACACCAAACACATTGTTTTCTTTGTTGCGCAGCGGAAACTTCACCATCAAATAGGTGTGCTGGCTGCCATCTTTATGCATTAAATCCAGCTCGACCTCGTAGGTCTGCTGTTTGGTCTTGGTGGCGACATCTATTTCCCACATGGATTGGGCTACATCTTTGGGGTAGACATCAAATACGTTTTTGCCGACAAAACCAGTCTCGTCGATATTGGCCATCTGCTTGTAGTGTTCGCTGGCGAGCACGACATTGCCGTCTAGATCCTTGACTGAAATTAGCGCCGGTGAGTAGCGCAGAATTGCATTCAGATAGGTTTCGCTGGCCCAAAGTGCTTGCTCGGCAAGGCGGAAGCGTTCGGCTTGCTCCTCGTGATGCCACATGTCGATGACTTGTCGCACCAGCAGTGAACTGAAGGTCCAGACGGTATCCAGCTCATTGACTGCTTTTTGCAGTTGGGGCAACTCGTGGGCAGATTCCATATAAAACACGGCGATGGTTTTATTTTTTTCCTGGATGGGATGTAAAAAACAGGAATGAGTGCCTTTCTGGATAAAAAGTGCGCCGAGTTTGCTGATGGTCTGCTGATCCAGTGCACAGGCGCGGCCGGAATCAAACACCTGATGGATATATTGATGGGGTAAATAATTTAAGCGGCTGAGGGAGGTGGCAACGCCGTTGATGAAAGGTTCATCGGTGCCGGCGGAGGCAATTGCCTCAACATACAGATGGCTGTCGCGCTCAACAATTAACACCGCGCGGCTAATGGTCTCCTTGGCAATTACCAACTTAACCAGACGCTCGGCAATTTGTTTATGATTTAAATCGGTAAAAAGCTGCTGGAACTTTTTAATTAATTCTATAGCAGTATTCTTTGACTGCCCTGCTTCACTGTTTTGCATAGTTGCTCAATTTGGGTAATCGTCGCGCCATTTAGTGCATCTCGCCATGGAGTCATCCCCATTACAGGCGGCGGACCACTATCACTAAAAACCTAACCTCTGGCCGCTCTTCCGGGGCCTGCATTTCCCAAATTTCTATATCGAATCAGCACTTTACAACAAAAAAGCTTATTGGAGATTTTTTTTATGATAAATAAATTGGGAATTTACCACACCTTTAAAACCTCGGCTGAAATCAATACAACAGTGTTTCCAAAGTTCCCAAACGGCGGCGCATTTTGTGCAAAAGATGAAAAGTGTGCCAATAATATGTTTTCATAAGAAAGATTAAAAACGCGCATTGGTTAATTCCACAGTAAAGGCGCTTGTAAAAATACCTGTGCATTTGACGAAGGGGCACTGCTACTGACTCGCTTTTGCCTATTCGTGCACTAAAATTGAGTTAACTACTAACGGCATTTCGGGAGTACTGCATGCGCCATCATGTTCCTTTCGTGGGTGAACGCAAAATTGTTCGCGCCGATGACGAGCAGGCGCGTCTCAAACGTACTAATGGAAAAGTGATCGATGATGTGGTGGGTGACGGCAAAGTAGAAAGTAGTTGGGATGATGTGGTTCCCGATGGTTGGGTGGATAAATCCCAGTCCAAGCCGGCCAAGCCCGATGCAAGTGCATCGATTTCCATGCCCAGAGGTCATGTTCCGATTAAGGCGAACCGCAAAACCACTGCTGTGCCGGCTAAAAAAGTAACGACACCAAAGGCGACCAGCGCATCAGGTACCATTACGTTTTCTGATTCAGCCAGTATGGATTGGGTGCGCATTAATAACGGGCGCGGTTTGCGGGTGAGTATTCACGGCAATATCGATAATGATTTGCGCAAAGAGTGGAGTCGGTTGCTAAACGATTCTGAATCAGCCGATGTAAAAGAATTTGAGTTTAATCTGAATGAAACACCGGCATTAAGCTTAACCGGATTGGGAATGCTACTGTTATTTAAAGAGCGCAAAGGTTCGGCGCGCGATTCAATCAAGTTATGTAACTGTAATAAGGAAGTAGCACAGTTGTTGCACTGGACTGGTATGGATAAATATTTTGCTATTGAAAATACGCAGATCTCCGAAATCAAATAAGTCGCAGTCTGTTCAAATCCAATAAAAAAGCCCGATTCGCTCGGGCTTTTTATTGGGTCTTTTTTTAGAAAAATTACAGCATTTTTAATACATTGATCAGCGCCTGCATTTCTGCGTCTGTGCCGATGGTGATACGCAGGAACTGGCTGATACGGGGCTTGTTAAAGTAGCGCACCAGAACTTTGTGGTCGCGTAAATACTGTGCAACATCTGCTGCGTTTTTACCGACTGGTTCGGTGAATACAAAATTCGCTTGCGATGGCAGTGTCTTGAAGCCGAGCTTATCCAACTCTTTGACTGTCCACTCGCGGGTGGCGATAATTTTATCGCGGCAGCTTTTGAAGTAGGCATCATCTTCAAACGCCACTACGGTTGCGGCTTCTGCCAAACGATCAAGCGGATAAGAGTTGAATGAATTTTTAACGCGATCCAATGCATCAATTAAATCTTTATGGCCAACAGCAAAGCCCACACGCATCCCCGCGAGCGAACGCGATTTGGACAGGGTTTGCACGACTAATAAATTTGGATATTTATCCACTAATGCAATTGCCGTCTCCGCCCCAAAATCCACGTAGGCCTCATCGACAACGACGACCGATTCAGTATTTCGTTGCAGCAGCGCTTCGATTTCTGGCAGCGGTTTGCTTATCGCAGTAGGTGCGTTGGGGTTGGGGAAAATAATTCCGCCGTTGGCAATGGTGTAATCGGAAAAATTGATGGTGTAGTCATCGCGCAACGGAATGGTTTGCGCGTCTATGCCAAATAATTTGCAGTACACAGGATAAAAGCTGTAGCTGATATCCGGGAATAGCAGTGGTTTGTCCTGCTGGAAAAACGCCATAAATAATAGCGCAAGTACCTCATCCGAACCATTGCCGACAAAGACTTGTTCAGCGGTCACGCCATAATATCCGGCGATAGTATTTTTTAGCTTTTTTGAATTGGGGTCGGGATAAAGGCGCAAGCGGTCGATGGCGTCATGGGTCATCATATCGATCACTTTGGGTGAGGGCGGGTAGGGGCTCTCATTAGTGTTCAACTTGATTAAACCATCAATCTGCGGCTGCTCACCGGGCACGTAGGGCTCCAGTTCGCGCACCACCTGACTCCAAAACTTCGACATGCTTGCTCCTCAACTGTTGCAGCAAAAAAAGAGTGCGCAGTATACGCGTTGAGGCGCGCGGCTCACACCCAGCGCTTTAACAAAATACTGGCGTTGACTCCGCCAAAACCAAAGCCGTTGGAGATGGCGTAGTCGATTACCGCTGCGCGCGCGCTGCCGTGAACTATATCAACACCCGCAGCTGCATCATCCTTATGTTCGAGATTCAAAGTGGGCGGGATCATTTGGTCGCGCAAAGCCAACGCGGTAAAAATGGTTTCAATCCCGCCGGCAGCACCGAGTAAGTGGCCGGTGGCCGATTTGGTGGATGTCACGGCTACCGTTTCTCTATCACCGAAAACGCGTTTTATTGCAGCAAGTTCGCCTTTATCACCCACAGGGGTGGAGGTCGCATGAGCATTGAGATGCTGGATTTGCGCAGGTTTTATGCCCGCTTGCTTGATGGCAATTTCCATGGCGCGTTTTGCGCCGTCGCCGTCCTCTGGTCCCGATGTTAAATGATACGCATCAGCGCTGGTTCCGTAGCCGACGATTTCAGCTATCGGTTGTGCTCCACGCGCTAGCGCATGGTCGAGCGATTCAATCACCAAAATCCCAGCACCTTCTCCCATCACAAAACCATCGCGGTCGCGATCAAACGGTCGGGATGCGCGCGTCGGCTCGTCATTAAAGCCCGAGGATAGCGCCCGCGCCGCTGCAAAACCGCCGAGGCTTACGGTGTGAATACAGGCTTCAGCACCGCCACAAATCGCAACATCTACTTCGCCCGCACGGATCATACGCGCGGCATCACCAATCGCCTGTACGCCCGCTGCGCATGCCGTGACCGGTGCACCTAATGGGCCTTTAAAGCCATATTTAATTGAGACATGTCCGGCTGCCAGATTGACCAGAAATGAGGGGATGGTGAAAGGCGATAACTTGCGCGTGCCGCGTGTATCGGCGGTGCGCACCGCATCAGCGATTGCCGGAAAGCCACCAACACCCGAGGCGATAATGGTTGCCGTGCGCTCCTGCTGCTCTGGGGTTGTCGGTTGCCACTGCGCCTGTTGCAGGGCTTCATCGGTGGCGGCGAGCGCGAGCAAAATAAAGCGATCCATCTTGCGCTGGTCTTTGGGGGTGACAATGGCATCCGGGTTCAAACCGGCGTCAGCATCTTCTTCAAAAGAAGGAACTACACCGCCGACTTTAGCGGGCAGCTCATTGACCATGTCATCGGGCAGGCTGCGCAGGCCGGATTTCCCCGCGAGCAATCGCTGCCACACAGGCTCAATACCGCAACCGAGCGGTGAGGTTATACCCATTCCGGTAATCACAATGCGGGGTTGCTGGTTCATGGAATATTCCTCGGTTAATTTATACATGACAGCTATCATTTATAATTATATGATGGTCGTCATGTATACTGTCAAACACTATTTGGTCATCGGCAGGCGGCCTTTTTATCAGTGAGCGGAAATAACGATGAGAGTCAGTAGAGAGCAAGCAGCAGAAAATCGCGGAAAAATTTTGCATACCGCTGCGCAATTATTTCGCGAAAAAGGTTTTGATGGCATTGGTATAGCTGATCTAATGAAAAAAGTGGGCTTAACCCATGGCGGTTTCTACGGGCATTTTGCATCCAAAGAAGATTTAATGGCGCAAACCTGTGCTTATGCCGTAGATGAGCTTTTGGAGCAAGGTGAAGCGGCGCACGCAACAACGAAAGGGTCGAAATACAAAATGTTTATCGCGCGCTATTTATCGACTGAGCATCGCGATAATCCCGGTAGTGGTTGTTTGATGGCTGCATTGGGAATAGATGCTGCGCGTCAAACGCCCGCAATTAAACAAGCATTCACCCAAAGCTTTAATCGCCTGCTCAACGCAGTGATGAATTTATTGCCCGCCACCAAAACCGAAGCTGCCAAGCGCGAACGGGCTACTTTGGTCGGTGCCCAAGTGATTGCACGCGCAGTGGATGACCCAAAATTGTCTGAAGAAATATTGCGCGTGGTGAATAAAAATTTGCACTGAGAAAAGGTGATTATATTTTTTCCATGCAAGTTGGTGCATTTGTTGCGTATCTGAATGATGTTTTGAATAGGCAGTTTAGTAGGTCTATAGTTGAGCCATTCCAGTTGATCGTTCCTGTTTAAGGAGATAATCAGATGCCTCATCTTCCGCAATTGATTCTGCTCGATTTGGATGGAACGCTTTATATCGGCAATCAACCCATCCCCGGTGCTATCGCCTCCCTTACACAATTGCGTGAACGCGGTATTGCGCTGCGGTTTATCACCAACACCACAACAAAATCGCAAGACGAACTGGTTGCGCAATTGCGGGTGATGGGTTTTCAACTCCATGCCGATGAATTGATCAGTGCTGCGGTTGCCGCAACACTGGAATTGCGCAATTTACAGCAGCAGGCTGCCCGCCCACTGCGTATTTGGCCACTGGTTGCGGATGCGATAAAAACTGATTTCACTGAATTTATCTGGGACGAGCAAAAGCCGGATTATGTGGTGCTGGGCGATATAGGTGACCGCTGGGATCTAAACCTGATCAACCGTTTATTTAATGTGATGCAGAATGGAGCGGAATTAATTGCATTGCACAAGGGGCGTTTTTGGCAAACCAGCGAAGGGTTGAAGGCTGATATCGGATTTTTTGTTGCCGGTCTTGAATATGTCTGCAGCAAAAACGCTCGTATTATGGGTAAGCCCAACCGCGATTTTTATCAACGGGTTTTGGATTCTGCCAATGTGAAAGCAGAAAATGCACTGATGGTGGGTGACGATATAGATAGCGATGTAGGTGGTGCGCAATTAATCGGAATAAAAGGTTGCTTGGTTAAAACGGGAAAGTTTCGCCAAGCCTATTTTGAGCAGTCAGATGTTAAACCTGACTATGTTGTTGACTCGGTTGCAGAATTGTTGACTGTAATCGCCTAAATGATCAGGTTTTTTGTGTGCGCAAGTCTTACAAGGTGTCGCCTCAGTTTTCCTGCTCTCTCAATAGTCACCCCGTTCCATATGTTGCATCTGTGCACATTTTTAATTCATGGATGATTTTTTTTGTGCATTTATTTGACACTTTCTGGTGCACCCGAAAAAATTCCACTAAGCTAATCGGTAATGTCAGTAAAAAAATATAAATAAATCTGGAATATTGATTCGATAAATACTCTCAACAAAACCTAGGTTTCTACGCAAAATTCAATAGCAATTAGCGCTAAGCACTAAACAGCGGCTAATTGGCATGAAAGCCGCAATTGTAAAAATGATTTTTTAATTGAAGTTGATCCGGAATGTTCTGTGGTTGTGCAATAAAGAAATCGTTAAGCCTGACCGTTCGCTACCACTTTCTAAATGCGAATTTTAGTCAGGAATTCCCCGTCATTTTCTGTGTATCAAGTAGTAACTTTTTTCAATGGACTAGCCTTGGGAGCGAGTAAATGAATAAGAAACATCCGTTATCGTTAAGTATTCAGTGCATCACACTGGGTGTAGCTAGCTTGTTGATGGGAGCGACTGCGCCAGTTTACGCGCAGTCGGAACCTGCAGGCGAGGTTATTGAAGAGACCCTGGTCACTGGTTCGCGTATCAAGCGAAGCGACTATCAAAATGGTGGTCAGGTAGTTCAAATCGAACGGCAACAAATTGATGCGCTTGGATCACTGACAATAGCAGATGTTTTGCGCAGTTCGCCGTTAAACTCATTCGGTTCATTCAGCGAGCGCTCGGGTAGTTCTGCGCAATCTAACGCGACGATTAATCTACGCGGGTTGGAAGATTTTCGTACCCTGGTAATGCTGGATGGCCGCCGTATGGTGGGCTCACCAAATCTTGGTGCTGCAACCACCAACATCAACATGGTGCCTATGGCCGCTGTTGAAAGTGTTGAAGTGCTAGCAGATGGTGCTTCTGCGGTATATGGATCTGATGCAGTTGCCGGTGTGGTGAACATGCACCTGCGCGAAAAATTTGAGGGTGTGGAATTTAAAATTCGCGGTGGTGATCGGTCGCGCGATGACGGCAGCGAGTTTAGTGCGAGCTTATTGGCCGGTGTTGATGGCGATAATAGCAACCTCACTTTTGCTATCGAGAAGAGTACACGCGATCCTATTTTTGATCGCGACCGCAGTTATACCGCCCCAAAAACCCGCGATGTTGATGGCGACGGTGTGATCGATGCTTATGTCGATACCATCGGCTATTCCATCTACGGTAAATCCATTGCGATTTATGATCCGGACACTGGTTATGACCGCATTAAAGCGGCAAATGGCTGTGCGGCTGGCGATGGTTTTCTCGGTGTGGTGGATGCCGATATCGATTGGGGTGCCGATTCTGATTTGAATGAAAATACCTATTGTATGTACGGTTTTGCCGATGTTTCTGCCAACAAAGCAGAATTGGATAAAACCAATGTCTATGTTAATTACACCTATGATGTGAACGATACAACCGAATTTTATGCGCGTTCAATTATCTCGCGCGTTGAATCTTTCGGGCGCTTCGCTCCCGCAGCAGCAGCATGGGAAGACATGCCCGCCGATTACAAAGATGTCCCCTTCGATATAGAAGCCTTAAAAGCACAAGGGTTGATTGGCGATAATTATGAGCTGACTGGATACTATCGCTGGACTAACGTTGGCTTGCGCGATAACTACACCACTGACACCCAGTTTGATACCACCTTCGGTTTGCGCGGCGATGTGACTGATGATGTGAGTTATGAAGTCTACGTGCAAAACAGTCGTTACGATGCCAAAGAGTACGGCAAATATTATTTGTCCTATACCGGCCTTGATTATGTTATGAATCAGGGGATTGATCCCTTCTCGGAAGAGGGCGCGCAAGCCATGAGCGCCTTGACTACGCAAGATAACCTGAGCGAAATGATGAAAGCCTACGGCCACTTGCAATTTGGTGTGGGCGATTGGTTTGGTGCGGGTGAGGTGCTCACGCTCGTCGGCGTAGAAGAACTATCACTGGATTATGAAAACAATTATGACCGCGCATCAGAAGGCGGGTTTGTGGGTGGCAGTTCCGGTAACTCGGCGCGCGGCAGCCGCGATATAACCGCAGTGTTTGCTGAAGCAGTGCTTCCGGTAAGCGACACCATTGAAATGAATGCGGCAGTGCGTTATGACTCCTACAGCGATTTCGGTTCAGCCACGTCACCTACCGTTGCTGCAACCTGGCAGGTCACTGACACCTTGGTATTGCGTTCGCGTATTGGACGCGGGTTTCGTGCACCTGGGTTGGATGAGATCTATGGTGCAACTGCATTTTCTGCAGAAACCGCATCAGACCAATTTACCTGTGCAAAAAACAATATCGCACCTGAAGATTGTTCCAGCACCCAAATTGACACCTACTTTTACAGCAACGAAGATCTGGATGCAGAAAAATCTGATTCGTTTAGTTTGGGTGGCAACTGGGAAGTTGCAGACGATTTAACCGTCGATTTAAGCTACTGGATGGTTGATATTAGCAACGTGATTATCCAACCGCTGACGCAAGACGTATTTTATGCAGAAGTGGCAGGTTACGCATTTGATCCGTCTACCAACACCTATGTGGATCGCAGCGGCGGCAAGCCAATTGTTCACAGTGCCTATGTAAACAACGGTGAGCTTTCAACATCTGGTTTGGATTTGCAAATCAGGGCAGGTGTTGATACTGGCGCAGGGCGGTTTACTTCTGATTTGTTCGTCTCGCACACTCTGGAATATAAAGAACCCGGTTATTTTAGCGGTCCACTACAGGACACTGCCGGCTTTAAC
>NZ_JBRFPI010000112.1:0-11789 GCF_053579595.1 Cellvibrio sp. | reverse complement strand
CCGGTCCATAGAACCTCTCCGCTCTCATCCAGCCTCCCGCAGATCGAGACCGCCCGGGACTCTATCATCCGGTTGCGCGCGAATCCTGCTACGGCGCCATCGCTCCTCCCCTTGCGCTGTGGGGCCCAACCGGGGATGATGCGGTGTTTGGGAATCGGTTGCCCGCTTGCTCCCCCGTCCCAGGAGGGTGCGCCTGTCCAGCCATCTGATCCCGCCCTATGGCGGTGAACTGGTCGACCTCGAACGGCCGGCCAACCTGGTTGCTTCAATCGCTTGATGAACTCGACAAAATGTTTATGCGCGGACAATAGTGAACATGAACAGTTCTGCGCAAAAACTACCCGTGATTTTTTTGATGGGGCCAACTGCCTCAGGCAAAACCGATCTTGCTATCGCCTTGCGCCAACATTTGCCGGTTGAATTGATCAGTGTGGATTCCGCGTTGGTTTATCGCGGCATGGATATCGGCTCAGCCAAACCGTCGGCACAAGAGCAGGCCTTGGCGCCGCATCGTCTGATTGATATCCGCGATCCTGCGGAGCCTTATTCAGTGGCCGATTTTTTGGCGGACGCTGAGCGCGAAATTACTGCGATTCACGCGCAGGGGCGAATTCCTTTGCTGGTCGGCGGTACCATGCTCTATTTTCGCGCGCTGCTGGATGGCTTGGCTGAAATGCCTGCGGCAGATGCAGAGGTGCGCGCGCAGATTGAGCGCGAGGCGGAAACATTTGGCTGGCCGCATATTCATGCACAGCTCGCACAAGTCGATCCGGAAACGGCAGCTGAAATTCATCCCAACCACTCACAGCGAGTCAGCCGCGCATTGGAAGTGTATCGCGTGAGCGGTAAAACCATGGCGCAGTTGCGCGAGGTCCAGCATCAACCTTCAGCGCAACAATTGTTTTGCGAGCGCTACAAGGTTTGCCAGTTGGCGATAGCGCCGCGTGATCGCTCTATCCTGCATCAACGTATTGCTGGCCGATTTGAAAAAATGCTTGCCGGTGGTTTGGTTGATGAAGTGAAATGTCTGCGCCAACGCGGTGATTTACATCCGGATTTACCTGCCATACGTGCGGTGGGTTATCGCCAGGTGTGGGATTATCTCGATGGTCATCTGGATTACAGTGAGATGACAGAGCGCGGCATTATCGCTACGCGACAATTAGCCAAGCGACAATTCACCTGGTTGCGCGGTTGGTCGACAACATCAAATAGTGAACTACACTGGTTATACACTGAGAATGAACAGGGAATTTCACTCACAAAGGAAGAAATTGTGCGTTGCGCCTTGAATTTTATAGGTGCCGGAGCCATATAATGCCTACGTGAGAACCCTAGTCAGATTTTCATGCTTTCTTCCACCCCCTCCTTACTGGATGTACTAGGTGTCTCGGGTGGGTAATTACTATAATTTTTATTGTCCCTAGGAGATAAACATGTCAAAAGGGCATAGCTTACAAGACCCTTACCTGAACGTTCTGCGTAAAGAACGTGTGCCTGTATCCATTTACCTGGTAAATGGAATCAAATTACAAGGTCAGGTTGAGTCATTTGATCAGTTTGTCGTGCTGTTGAAAAATACCGTAAGCCAAATGGTTTACAAGCATGCAATCTCCACTGTAGTGCCATCACGTGCAGTACGCGTACCTCTGCTGAACGAAGCAGGCGGTATCGAAGGCGAAGAAGACGAGCAAGCCGAGTAATTTATCAAATCATTGATACAACCTCGAGGTCGCTAATTGTTTTTTGATCGCCCTGAATCGGGTGAACTGGCTGTGCTGGTTCACCTGAATTTATCTCACGGCCAAGATGCCGAAGATCCCCGCGAATTTGAAGAGCTGGTATTGTCCGCAGGTGGTGATCCTGTTGCCTTTCTTACCAGTGGTTCACGCATTACTCCCACCGCTAAATTTCTCATCAGTACCGGTAAGCTTCAAGAGCTGGCTGACTTGGTTGCTGAGCATAAAGCTGAACTGGTGATTTTTAATCACACTTTGACTCCCAGCCAAGAACGTAATCTGGAGAAAGTGCTTCAGTGTCGCGTACTTGATCGCACCGGTTTGATTCTGGATATTTTCGCCCAGAGAGCGCGCACCTTTGAAGGTAAGTTGCAAGTGGAACTGGCGCAGTTGCGCCATTCTGCTACGCGTTTGGTTCGCGGCTGGACGCATCTTGAGCGCCAAAAGGGCGGGATAGGTTTACGCGGTCCCGGTGAAACCCAGCTTGAAACCGATCGCCGATTGTTGCGCAATCGTATCAGTATGATTGAGCAGCGCTTGGAAAAGGTACGTTCGCAGCGTGAGCAGGGGCGTCGTTCACGTCAGCGTGCCGCTATCCCAACTGTGTCCTTGGTGGGTTATACCAACGCCGGTAAATCCACCTTGTTTAATCGCATCACTGGGGCAGATGTTTACGCGGTGGACAAACTATTTGCCACGCTCGACCCCACTATGCGCCGTATCGAGTTATCCGATATAGGTGCCGTCGTTATGGCGGATACTGTAGGCTTTATCAGTCATCTTCCCCACAAGTTGGTTGAAGCCTTCCGCGCAACATTGGAGGAAGCAAGCAACTCAACTTTACTCTTGCATGTGATAGATTCCGCAGCGGAAGAGCGGATGCGTAATACCGAGCAAGTTGAGTTGGTGTTGGAAGAGATAGGCGCGGCCGATTTGCCGCAGTTGCGCGTGTACAACAAAATCGATTTGCTTGCCGATGCGGAGCCGCAAATTGATCGCGACGAATCAGGCAAGCCCATCGCGGTGTGGCTCTCTGCGCAAACCGGTGCTGGTTGTGAGTTGTTGTCTGAAGCCATCTCTGAATTGTTAGGCAAAGAAGTTGTTAATGGATGTTTGGTGTTGACTCCCACTCAGGGGCGTTTGCGCGCTATGCTCTACGCCCAACAGGCAGTTGTGGAAGAAAATTATCGCGAAGATGGCGCTAGCCTCTTGCAGATACGCCAGCCCAAAAGTGATTTATTGCGAATTCTCAGTGCCGCTTCTCTGGCTTTTGAGGATTTGACTTGGGATGATCAGACTTTACCTGTGCCCGATGATTTATTCGGGGAGTTGTAAACGCACGAATCATCCCCAATACAGCTTTACTTTCTACGTGGAGAAAAACTATGGCCTGGAATGAACCGGGAAAAGATAAAGACCCTTGGGGCGGACGCGATAGCGGCAAGAATAATGATGGCCCGCCCGATCTCGATGAGGCTTTTAAAAAGCTGCAAGACAAATTAAACGGCATTTTTGGCGGTGGATCAGGTGGCGGTAAATCATCTGGCGGTGCCAATTTTGGCCCGTTGTTTGCGATTGGTGCGATCATTGCGGCCGTGTTTTATGTTGGTGCTGGTGTTTATCAAGTCGATGCCAAAGAGCGCGCTGTGGTGCTGAAATTTGGTGCCTTCTCCGAAATTAAAACGGAAGGTTTGAACTGGAATGCACCTTTGATTACTGAGGTGTATATCGTTAACGTGACGGGCGAACGCCAGTATCCTTCACGCGGTTTGATGCTGACAGAAGATGAAAGCATCGTAGAATTGCCAATCACTGTGCAATTTAACGTCTCTGATGTGCGCGCCTATGTGCTCAACGTAAAAGATCCTGAAGTGAGCTTGCGCCATGCGACTGACTCGGCGGTGCGCCATGTTATTGGTTCCACTGAGTTGAACCAGGTTCTATCCGAAGGTCGTCAGGCAATTGCTGCGGAAGTAAAACAGCGGTTGCAGACGTACATGGATTCTTATGGTGCGGGTATTCAGGTCATTAACGTGAATATTCAGGAGGCGCGCCCGCCTGAAGAAGTGCGTTCGGCGTTTGATGATGTGATCAAAGCCAAAGAAGATGAGGCCCGGTTAAAAAATCAGGCGCAGGCATATGCCAACGGCATCATTCCTGAAGCGCGTGGACGCTCGCAACGCATGATTGAGGAGGCTGAGGCTTATAAGGCAGAAGTTATCGCTCGTGCAGAAGGTGAGACCGATCGTTTTGAAAACCTGCTGACCGAATATAAGCGTGCACCGGAAGTGACCCGTCAGCGCCTCTATCTTGAAACTATGGAGAGTGTGATGAAAAACTCTTCCAAAGTGATGGTGGATGTCGAGGGCGGTAACAATATGTTGTATCTGCCGTTGGATCGTATGGGTTCGCGTTCACCAGTGGCTGAGCCGCAGACACAAACAGACAGTTTTAATAGTCGGGCTACCCAGACGCTTGAGTCACCCAAGCCCCTTGTTCGTAGGGAGGTTCGCTAATGTCTACTAAAGGTTTTATTTCGCTCATTGCATTGATTGTTGGATTGTTGCTCGCATTCAATTCGATTTATGTGGTTACTGAGTATCAGCGCGCCATTATGCTGGAGTTTGGTCGCTTGGTTCAGGCTGATATTAAACCTGGTCTGCACTTCAAAAAGCCCTGGGCCAAGGTAAGTAAATTTGATGGTCGCTTACTGACTGCCGATATGACACCTGAAAGTTTCTTTACCGTCGAGAACAAGCGTCTGGTAGTGGATTCGTATATCAAATGGCAAGTAAAAGATGTGGAGACTTACTACAAAGCGACTAACGGCGATGAGGCTACGGCAGAAAACCGCTTGGCGCAGCGCGTAGCAGACGGTTTGCGTAACCAGTTTGGTCGTCGTACCTTGCACGACGTGGTTTCTGGCAAGCGCGATGAGTTGATGAGCGAAATTACCGCTAGCATCAATGTCGATGCGGTTAAGTTACTCGGTATCGAAGTTAAAGATATTCGTGTAAAACGCATCGATTTCCCGCCTGAAGCTAGCCAATCTGTGTTTGCCCGCATGGCCGCTGACCGTGAAAAGGAAGCGCGTGAATATCGCTCACAGGGTAAAGAGCAAGCTGAAGTGATTGGTGCAGATGCAGACAAGCAGCGCGCAGTATTGGAAGCCAATGCCTATCGCGACGCAGAGCGTATCCGCGGTGATGGCGATGCCAAAGCAGCGGCAATCTTTGCTGAGGCCTACAGCAAAGACCCTGAATTTTACAGTTTTGTGCGCAGCCTCAATGCCTATCGTCTCAGCTTTAACGGTAAGGATGACCTGATGGTGGTTGATCCAAAGAGCGATTTCTTTCGCTACCTGAAAGATCCCAAGGGTAAAAACTAAGCACTGACCTGTTATAAAATCGCCCGCGATGCGGGCGATTTTTTTGTATGGCTGATCTTATTGCGATTGACCTACAAATCCCCCGGCAAACAGTGTTAAAATGCTGCAACCGAGCCAGCCGCTCGGTTTTTTTATGCGTGCTTGCCGGATTCTTTACCTCTAAACCGCGCATTTAACCCTGCATTTAACCTAGAGTCGCTTATGACCTACGCTGATCGTTGGCTGTTACCGGACGGAGTGGAGGAAATTCTCCCCGCCGAAGCCAAAGCCATAGATAGTTTGCGTCGCCGCCTGCTGGATCTGTACAGCACTTGGGGCTATGACATGGTGATCCCACCCTTGCTGGAATATACCGATTCATTGTTGATCGGCTTAGGGCGCGATGTAGACCTGCTCACCTTCAAGGTCACCGACCAGTTAAGTGGTCGCACTTTGGGTATCCGCGCCGATATAACCCCGCAAACCGCGCGTATGGATGCCCACAGTTTTAATCGCACCGGCGCCAATCGCCTGTGTTATGCCGGTCATGTAGTTCACACCCGGCCCAAAAATCCGCTTGCAACCCGCACTCCTATCCAGGCTGGGCTGGAGTTTTACGGCGAGCCAAGTGTTGCTGCTGATATCGAAGTTGTTTCACTCCTGTTGGAGTCATTGCAAGTGGCGGGACTGCCGCGGTTGCATATCGATTTGGGGCATGTCGGCATTTATCGCGCGATAGCCGCAGATGCCGGTTTGACCAAAGCCCAGGAAGATACCTTTTTTGAGTTGTTGCAGCGCAAAGCAACGACTGAAATTCGTATCTGGGTTGATGCCAATATTGCCGATCAAACCAAAGCGCAGTTGTTTTTAAACCTGCCAGCATTGGCAGGTAATAAGGCAGTTTTGCAAAAAGCACGTGAGTTGTTTAGGGATGTCAAAGCTGCGCAAGTTGCCGTTGATCAGTTGGATGAGGTTGCGCGTGTTATCGAACAGCGCTATCCCGCTGCCGAGTTGTATTTTGATTTGGGCGAGTTGCGCGGTTATCACTACTTAACCGGCTTGGTATTTGCGGCCTTTGCGCCAGGTTACGGCAATCCTATCGCCAGTGGTGGTCGCTACGATCATATCGGTGAAGTATTTGGCCGCGCGCGTCCGGCAACCGGTTTTGCGGTCGATATTACCGCTATCAGTAAACTGGGTTTGCTCACCAAAGTTGGGGTGCCCGCCATTGCCGTTATTGAAACCGGTAATACGCAGCAGTGGCAGATGATCCAAAACTTGCGCAAGCAAGGGCAGCGCATTATCGCAGTCAGCGATGACGCCAACCTGGCAGAGCTGGGCTGCGATCGTCAATTATTGTTACAGGATGGTCGCTACCAGGTAGTAGCGCTTTAATCAGTCAGTTTTCTTTTTATCCAGCACAGAGAGTTAAACCAGTCATGGGCAAGAACGTCGTGGTATTGGGCACCCAATGGGGTGACGAAGGTAAAGGCAAGATCGTGGATTTGTTGACCGATCAGGTCTCCCTTGTGACGCGTTTTCAAGGTGGCCATAATGCGGGTCACACTCTGGTGATCGACGGCAAAAAGACCGTTCTTCATCTGATTCCATCGGGTATCTTGCGCGAAGGCGTCACCTGCCTGATCGGCAACGGGGTAGTGTTATCGCCTGAAGCATTGCTCAAAGAAATCAAAGGATTAGAAGATACTGGTGTTTCGGTACGCAAAAATTTGCGTTTGTCTCCCGCCTGCCCACTGATTCTTCCGTATCATGTTGCCTTGGACCAGGCGCGTGAACTGGCGCGTGGCGATGCCAAAATTGGCACCACCGGTCGCGGTATTGGCCCAGCCTATGAAGATAAGGTCGCGCGTCGCGGTCTGCGCTTGGGTGACTTGGTTGACCTGAAAAGTTTCGCCGTTAAGCTTAAAGAGATTCTCAGCTACCACAACTTTGTATTGACCAACTACTTCAAAGTCGAAGCAGTTGATTTCGACAAGGTAATGGCAGATTGCAAGCTCTGGGCGGAGCAGCTGTTGCCGATGATGGCTGATGTGACTGAGTTACTCCACACTGCACGTGAACAGGGTGAAAGCATCCTGTTTGAAGGTGCTCAGGGTTCGCTGTTGGATATCGACCATGGCACCTACCCCTTTGTAACCTCATCCAATACCACCGCTGGCGGCACTGCTACCGGTTCCGGTTTTGGTCCGCTTTATCTGGATTACGTGCTCGGCATTACCAAAGCCTATACCACCCGCGTTGGTTCAGGCCCCTTCCCGACTGAGTTAGGTTGTGAGATTGGTGAATACTTGGGCAAAAAAGGGCATGAATTCGGCGCAACTACTGGCCGTAAGCGCCGCTGCGGCTGGTTTGATGCGGTCGCGGTGCGCCATGCCAACCGTATTAACAGTGTCACTGGTATTTGCCTCACCAAGCTTGATGTGCTTGATGGGCTTGAAACTGTAAAAATCTGCATTGGTTATCAAGATGCTAAAGGCAATCCTATCGTTGGCATGCCCTATGATGCCGATGGTTGGGCTGGCATTAAACCAATTTATGAAGAAATGCCTGGTTGGAGCGAATCCACTGTGGGCGCTCAAACTCTGGAAGAGCTACCTGCCAACGCCCGCGCCTACATTAACCGTCTTGAAGTGTTGATCAAGGCGCCAATCGATATCATTTGCACGGGGCCTGACCGGATCGAAACTATCGTCTTGCGCCATCCATTTTTGGCATAAAGTCCCGCTTTTTTGTCGTCAAAAAGCCCGCTTTTACAAGCGGGCTTTTTTTATTTGCGAAACTTCAAATCAAGGGTAATTGTTAATCTATCTTTCAATTGACAGCGCTATCAATCTGTCTCCTGATAGATCATTTATTATTCCATTATGACTTATAGTCAGATTGACACATTAATCATCATAGGCGTAGGATATGAGTATCTTGCTTTCTTTTACTTACAAGTATGCAAGATCAGCTCTAACAGCAAAACCTTGATCTACACTTGAGGAGTTTTGATTTCTTCCTGAAATACAAAACAATATAAAAATCACCTAAAGATAAATTTAACAAAGGGGTTGGCTATGGTTTTCCATAAAAATCAAAAAACCGCACAACAACAGGGCGTCAAGTTCAAAAAATCCATGTTGGCTATGTGCATCATGGCATTAAGTGCGCCGTCTTTTGCGCAAGATGCTACTGAAGAAAAAGATGCCAGTGTTGAGGAAGTTGTCGTTACGGGAATGCGCTCTGATTTGCAGAATGCGCAAGAGATTAAAAGAAATTCAGATACATTTGTCGATGCAATTTCTGCTGATGACATCGGTTCTCTTCAGGATCGAAGCGTACTGGAAGCTATGCAGCGTGTACCCGGTGTATCTATCGAGCGTTTCGCCGCTGCGAACGACCCTGATCACAAAGGTGTGGAAGGTTCGGGAGCGGTAATCCGTGGTATGTCCCAGACTCGTTCGGAATTTAATGGTCGTGACTCATTTACGGCTAACTCTGGCCGTGGCTTGAGCTTCCAAGATGTTCCGCCAGAGTTGATGGCTGGCGTAGATATCTACAAAAACCAAACGGCTGATATGATCGAGGGCGGTATCTCAGGTACTGTGAGCTTGCGTACTCGTAAACCTTTTGATCAGGATGGTCGCGTATTCTCGTTCTCTGCTGATGCTACCTATGCAGATATGACCGAAGAGCTCACCCCGACTGTGTCATTTTTGTTTAGTGATCGCTGGGAGACCTCTGCGGGCGAATTTGGTTTCCTGTTAAACGCTTCTGACTCAAATCTTGAGGCGAGTTCTCATGGTGTTCAAGTTGACCGCTACGAATTTCGCCGCCTGACCGGTAATGGCATTTTCCCTGGTTTTGGGTACGTCACAAATCCGTACACATATGACGGCACTTTGGTTACTGGTGGTCCAAACAGTGGCACCCCTCCGCTCAATCCAGCTACGGATATCGGCACTCAAGGCGTGTTAGTGCCTAATGGCATGAATATGTTTATGAAGACGGATACTCGTGACCGTACGGGGATCGCGTTGGCTACCCAGTGGGAAAGCAGTGATGAAACTCTGGAGGCATCGTTTCAGTTCATGCGCTCTGATGCAACTCTGGCTTGGACAGAAAACGCTATTAAAAGTCAGATGGATTTTAATACCGGTACAACTTACGGCGCACCAGGTGAGCAGTACGAGTTTGATGAAAAGGGTGTATTCCTGAGCGGATCATTGGCTCACCTTCAGGACGGTTGGCGTGGAAATGGCCAGCAGGTCCCTCACAATGCAAGCTGGAGTAGCCCTCAGGTTCCTGTGTTCGGTCATAGGTTCCAAACGGATAATCGCTACAAAGAACAGAATACACTTATTGATGATTTCGGCTTTAATTTAAAGTGGACACCTAATGATAAATTAGAGATGTCAGTAGATTTACAACATATTAAAGCTGAAACACAAGATGATGATGTCACCTTGATGTTTATGACTTGGGCAATTATGGATGTGGATTTAAGAGGGAAGCCTGCTGCAACTGTACTGAATCCTTGGTCGTTTGCTCCATCAAGTAATCAGTATAATACTGGCGATGAATACTTCAGTAGCGAAAGTTCTTATTTGTACAACGCCGCAATGGATCACTTTGAGCGCAGTGAAGGGCAGTCAGATGCTATTCGTATTGATGCTGATTACGCATTAGAGGGCGGTTTCTTTACCAAAGTGAAGGCGGGTGTTCGTACTGCTGAACGCGAGCAAACAGTTCGCAACTCTGCTTACAATTGGGATCGTTTGGGTCCGCTTTGGGACAATGATGGTAGCTGGCTGAATACCACTTCTCTAGATTCATCGTTTACCGGTGATGCATATCAACTGCTTGATTGGAGCGAGTTCTATCGCGGTGGTGTGGTAGATATTCAGGGCGCTGGAAATAAAGTTATCCATCCAAGTGATGAATTGACTCAACAATATAGAAATTGGGGCTCTTATTTTGCTGGTATGTACAGCGCGGAAAACTCCGATAATTGCGGTAGTGAGTGGCGTCCAGCGGATGAAAGAACCGAATGGAATGGCACTGCATGTGTCAAGCGCGATGATTTAAATGGTTTCTTCCTTGATGGGGAAATTAATACCACGACTGAGACCAATACTGCTGCTTATGTTCGCTTTGACTTTGAAACAGAGTTGGCTGGTTTGCCCGCAACCGGTAACATCGGTGCTCGTTATGTTCGCGTGACCAATGAAACTGAAGGTTTCACAACTTATCCTCAGATTACAAAAAGTAATGATCTGCCCGCTAACTGGGATCCTAAAAACGTTAACCCGGCCGCTTATGATTTGTATGACCCTAATGAAAAATACAAATTCTTAGGGAACGCTAACAACTTCTTGGCTAGTGATGTTTATGAATTTGCGACTGGAATTTATACGCCAAATAAGGCTGAGAGAACTGTCGATGACGTTCTACCTAGTTTCAATTTAAAGGTCAATCTGACAGATGATCAAATTGTTCGCTTTGCAGTATCAAAAGCATTGGCGTATCCAGACATTGGTGATTTAAGAAACTATGTGAACATCGGTACTGCAGATGGATCAACGTTTACATTTAAAGAGCCTTATTGGGGGCCAACTAACCCGCATCCGTTAACTCCCGTAATTGGTGGTGTGCCTCATGCATCTGGATTGCCAGCAACAGTGAAAAGTGGTTCAAATTGTATGAGCGGTACTGTGGCGGTTCCGTGTGGGGATTATGCTTCTGCTCCTGACGGTGCTTTGTTGAGTGCTAATGGTATTCCGGTTTTCCTTAGTGCCAAAGGTACCCCGATAAATGAACAGAGCATTGTTGATGGGAATAAAATTACCTTTATGGGTTATCAGGGCTCTTCAGGTAACCCGCTGCTGATGCCAATGGAGTCCATTCAATATGATGCGTCATGGGAATGGTATTTCGCCTCTGCAGGCTCCATGACCGTATCTCTATTCTATAAAGATCTGTCTAACTTCTTCATTAATGGTGCTTATGCGCGCGAATTCACCAATCCAGATACTGGTGTAACTCAAACTGTTGCTATTGCTGGTCCGCAAAATGGCGGTGATGGTACGATGAAAGGCTTCGAAATTGCGTATCAGCAGTTCTATGATATGTTGCCAGCACCGTTTGATGGTTTTGGTATTCAGGCTAACTACTCCTACATCAAGGCTGAAGGCGTTCCTAATGCTAACTTGAACCAAGGTGCTGGAACTCCTGCTACTGATTTTGCATTTTCTCAAGATCTGGGGCTGCAAGGTCAGTCGGACCATACAGCTAACTTTGCGTTAATGTATGAGAAAAGTGATTGGTCTCTGCGTATGGCATACAACTGGCGTTCTGAGTATCTCTTGACCTCGCGCGATGTAATTACTGGCTTGCCAGTGTACAACGATGATCAAGGCTATATGGATGCGTCAGCGTTTTATAACGTCACCGACAATATTAAAGTCGGTCTTCAAGCGGTTAACTTGTTGAATACTGAAACTCGTACCTACTCGAAGATCGATGCAAATATGAAAGTGCCACGCACTTGGTTCGTTGATGACACTCGTTATACTTTCGTAGTAAGAGCAAACTTCTGATAGATTACTGTTAGATGTTTAGAGAAGCGCGCTCAGGCGCGCTTTTTTTTTGGCAAGAATGGGTAACAAAGCGATGATTAA
>NZ_JBRFPI010000111.1:2868-11820 GCF_053579595.1 Cellvibrio sp. | reverse complement strand
AGTCGCTGCATCCGGCGGTTATTGGATCGCAACCGCAGGCGATAAAATCTGGGCACAACCCACTACCATTACCGGTTCGATTGGCGTATACGGCGCATTCCCTACGCTGGAAAAATCCTTGCAAAAAATTGGTATTAACACTGACGGTGTCGGCACTACTGAATTAGCGGGCACTATGCGCCTTGATCGCCCACTATCAGAAAAAGCCAGCAAGGTTGTACAAATGGGTGTGGATAATATTTACCAGCGTTTTATCACACTGGTAGCCGATGCACGCCAACAGGAAGTGAAAGCCATTGATGAAATTGCCCAGGGCCACGTATGGACCGGCAATAAAGCCAAAGAAATCGGTTTGGTTGACGAACTGGGCACCCTGAACGATGTTATTACCGCCATCGCGCAAGAAGCCAAACTGAGCAGTTACAAAGTGGAATTTGTACAGCGCCCACTCTCACCCAAAGAAGAATTCCTGCGCTCACTCGCGCAAGGGCATGCGGGCACATTCGCACCAAAATCGTTGCTGGAAAATTTTGCATCGCTCAATGTATTAAACAATCTCGCACCCGCATTAAAACCGCTGAGCGATTTGCAACGCATGAATGACCCGCAGGGAATTTATGTGCAGTGTTTGGATTGCGTGGCACCTTAAAAGCGCATTAAAGAGATTATCAATTTAATGGATCTGGTAATACTGGTCAGTTTGTTAAATGCAGGGACGCTGTCTATCGCAGTGCTTGGCGCTTTGATGTTCATGATAACGCCCGCGTATCGCGGGATATGCTTACTACTCGCGTTGGTGAGCCTTGCAGCGTTAGCCAATCTACTGGAAGACCTACATATTTCGCGCGAGCTGCATTTAATTTCTCCCGTCTTTGTACTCGGCTACGGCCCCGCACTGTATTTTGCCGTCAAGCGACTGATTAATGGCCCTGTCGGTTATCAAGCGACTTGGCATTTTCTTCCCATGTTAGTGCTTTTACCTTTCACCGCCCATACGCAATCAATCATCGCTGTCGGCACCCTCTGGCGTATTGGCTACGCATTTCTAACACTAAAACTTATCATTGAATTTAATCGGCAGCTCACAACACAGCGTTCAGATGCAAACGAAGTTTCTTTAGCTTGGCTGGGATGGTTAATTGGTGCATCAACTTTTTTTAGGGCAATAGATTTGGTGAGACTTAATTTTCAGCCCGAGCTAGGTACAGCATTAAATATGATCGGTTATGCGACCTATGCTTTTATTTTTTTCACCGCCTTACTGCTACTCATCTTAACTCTCACCTATAGACGGGCTGGGTTAGAAACTTTAGCTGGTTCATCAATCGCCGAATCGTCTTTGACCAACACAGAACCTAAAAAGAACGAAGAATCTGCCGCAGATTACCAAAGCCTGTTTGCAATTCTCGATAAAGAAATCCGTGCGCAGAATTGGTATTGCCAACCTCGCCTAACCCTTGACCAACTCTCAAATTTATCGGGTATGGCGACAAGAGACATTTCCAGATGTATTAATCTGGTCGCGGGTATGTCGTTCAATGACTACATTAATCAGCATCGAATTGAGCAGATCAAACGCGCGTTACAAACTGACGATAACACCAACCTCACCGATCTTGCTTTTGCTGCAGGGTTTAGTTCAAAAGCAACGTTCAATCAGTCATTCAAGAAAGCAACAGGGATGACACCGAGCGAGTTTCGCAGCAAGCAATACGTACAGAATCAAGATTCCAGCCGTTTAGTATCAAGGGATTAGACGACCACAACCCACGCTCATGAAATAGTGCATCCAATCATTTACGAGGAAGCACTTTTATGAAAACGCCAACTATTGTTTTCACAGTCTTTATTTTATTCATTGCTGCAATTAACCACTTACCGAGCTATGCCAACGATTCCGGCAAAAAGCCTGGCTCACTGCTTTACATAGATAATGTACATATTGTTGATATTGACTCTGGCCAAATCATTAGAGACCGCCAGTTGCAAATACATAATGGCAAGATCACCGCTATTAAACCTGCCCGAACTCCGATTACAGAAGAACACCATATCCAACATGACGGCAAGGGATGTTACGTCCTGCCCGGGCTAATTGATATGCATGTGCATGCCTTCGACCCCGCTGCATTTACTATCGCGTTGTCCCACGGTGTTACCCATGTGCGGCTGATGAACGGCGTCAAAGAACATTTACAGTGGCGCAAAGAACTTGAAGCCGGCCACAGAATTGGCAGTACCCTAACTGTGAGCAGCCCCATTATTTCCGGTTTTAAAAATGCGCACACACACTACACAGCCCAAACGCCTGCTGAAGCAACCAAGGTTGTGGTAAAGGCCAAACAGCAAGGTTATGACCTGATAAAAGCCTATGGCAATTTGGATGCGCGGGTGTTGAAAGCCTTATTGCGCGAAGCCAAAAAACAGCATATTCCCGTTGCCAAACACGGCCCTCATCCAGCAATTGATATGGAGTGGAACGAGCTTGCAGGATTGCAGTCACTGGAGCATGTTGAAGATATTTTTCAAGGGCCACTGAATTATCAGCAGGATCAGCAGAAGTTGGACGAAGCCATTGTTAAATTAAAAATGCTGGACATACCGATTACGCCGACCTTGAATATTTTTTGGCAACTCACCGAAATCAGCGCGCAAAAACAAACCTATATCAACGCCTTACCGAAAGATTACATTTCACCCATTATCGCGCTGGAGGCAAATCAGAACCAAGTTAAACGCTGGCTCAAGAGTCCGACAGAGATGATTGAGCACAATCAAAAAACACTGGCGTTCTTGCAGGACATTACCTGGCAGCTGTATCAAGCTGAATTTTTGTTATTGGTCGGCTCGGATTCCGGCGAATTATTATCACCTCATGGCCTTGCTACTCATAAGGAGATGGAATTGATGCAGCAAGCCGGGCTTCCCACTATTGCAGTCTTGCGTGCTGCTACTATTAATGCAGCCAAAGCGCTGGAGAAAGAGTCACAATTGGGGAAAGTCGCTATCGGCTTTATCGCAGATTTGATTTTATCTAAACATAATCCGCTGGAAAATTTAACTACTCTTCAGAATCCCGATGCCGTTGTAAAACAGGGGCGTCTTTTCCCAAAATCAGAGCTGGAACAATTACGTCAAAAAGCGATTGATGAACGGAGCTTTTGGCAAGAGATGAATACGTTGCGCAAAGCGGGTGAGTTTTGATAGTTAATTTATTCGTCACTCATGCTAACGCAGGAGTGACGAAGGTTTCTGGATACCTGCTTTCGCTGGTATGACGAAATGTGTATTTACTTACCGTTTAGATTTTCATTGTGTGCAGCTTGCCAACCCACCAATCCATGCCGCTATAACATCCACAGCCTCTTGATCAACCACATGTGATGCTAACGGCGGCATTTGGTTTACATCTCGCACTTTCATACGCGCAAGCAATACTGAGCGCTCAGGTTCACCCTGTGCGAGAATGCGTGCATTACTAATTCCCAAATCGCCAGCTGCTGGCTGCACATTGCAGGTTTGTGTTGCGGCAAGCGCAGTGCTGTAGCGCAAATCCAAAGTGACTGGTGTAGGCCCGTTGGGGCTATGGCAATTACTGCAGTTGCTGTGCAAATAACTGCGTGCACGCTGCGCCAGGGTTGCGTTTTGATCGCCAAGCGAAAAAAGTGTTTGCGCTTTTTGAGTGGGAGTAATTGCAGAAGAAAAAAGATTGATATGGGTAAGCGTATCTAATTGATGTGCATTGATACCACTCGCGCTGTAGAGCATGGAATTATTTAATTGCAGGGTTTCCAAACCCAGTGAAAAATTCGCCGCCTGTGTGTGGCAAGTGAGGCATTGGCCGCGGCTGGGATATTGCCATTGCACTCCTTCGATTGATTTTTCTTTGGCATCGGCTAATAAGAGCGCGTCGGTTTGGTCGTCGCGCCATTCATAGCTAAAGCCTTGCCACCCAAACTCACCGCGTGCAAATAAACGTGTTTCGACAAAACGCTCATTCAATGTGAAATGTTTCATCAACACACTGCCAACTGGAAATAAAAAATCCCCATCAGTCGTTAAATCTATTTTGGTGTTATTGGGAAGTGCAAAGTATCGGTCTTTTTCTGCGGCATCTGACCAAAGTGGGCTGGCAACCGAGTAAGGGATCATTGCCGGTGCCGGTAGTGTTGGATTGGCTGAATTAACACAACCGGTTGCTGATAACCGCGCCGCCATAGTGCCCGGTTGCAATTGCCCTCCGGTCGCTTGCATTTTAACGATTTGTGAACCGGCACCCGATTGGCCAATCGCATAGAGTTCGCCTTGATTATCTTGCGCGAAGGACACTATATCGACCGGTACATTACCGTGACTGCTAACACTGATGTTGCCGTTACTATTGCGCGTAATTGATTGCATGGTATTCACGCAATAATCCGTGAAAAAATATTTCCCGTAAGCGGCAGGATATTGTGTACCACGATAAACATAACCGCCAATCACCGAGCAAACACCCGTGTTGTGGCTAATCGATAACACCGGTTTAATTTTATTCGCAGTGGAACAATTGGCGCGCTCGCTGTAGCAGAAATCGCCTTCCATATCGCCCCAACCGTAATTGCCGCCGCGCGTAACCAGATTCACCTCTTCCCATGCGCCCTGCCCTACATCACCCACCCAGAGTTCGTTGGTTTCGCGATCAAAACCAAAACGCCAGGGATTGCGCAAACCATAAGCCCAAATTTCTGGCGCGCCGCCAGTAACTGCGAAAGGATTATCAGCGGGAATCGCGTAATTGCGTCCGCCACTGGTGTTATTCACATCGATACGTAAAATTTTCCCAAGCAGATTGTTGGTGTTCTGGCCATTTTGTTGTGGGTCACCCCCACTGCCGCCATCACCGGAGCTGATATATAAATAGCCGTCACCACCAAATGCAATCTGCCCGCCGTTGTGATTGGAATAAGGTTGATTAAAACGTAGCAAAATAATTTCTGAATCGCGATTAATAATTCCATTGTTTGCCACATCAAATCGCGTCACCCGCGTTTCCATATTATTGTTGGCATTGCGCCCGATATAATTGAAATACACGTAGCGATTAGTTTCAAATTGTGGATGAAATACCATCCCCAACAAACCGGTTTCACCGCCGGAAAAATCCACACGGTCTTCAATATTCAAAATTTCCGTCAGCGCATTAGCCGTCGCATTATTTTGAAAACGCACCACCCTGCCGGGCTGACGTGTTGCGTACCAATAATTATTATCCCCCGGTGCCTGCAATAAATTTGTGGCATTGGAAATATTAGGGAGTGACGGAAATACCGCTTGCCAGCTAATACTGGTTGGGGTGCCGGAGTTAACAGGCGCCGGGGCAATACAGGTGGTATTTTGTGGCCGTGCGGACAAACCGGATAAGACACTGCTCGATGCCGACGACCCCGCGAGTGAACTGCCCATTGATGATTGAGCAACTGATGAACCAGCAACGGAATTTCCCTGCGAAGATTGGGCAGAGGAACCGTCACCGCCACCACCACCGCACGAAAAAAGAAATAGAAAACTGGATATAAACAATGATTTTTTTACGCAATTTTCCATGGTGATTACCTCGCAGAACATTGCCCGATACGGCGTATCTTTACGAAAGTCTGATCAATCACTATAGCGCTCTTTACTGATAGTGTTCTGTGGTCAATAGCTCATAAGATCGGTGTGCGCTCACTTTTTATCGCAACAAAAAACCCCGCGCAGAAAACTGGCGGGGTTGATTGCGCGGCGTGGAAAAATCACCGTTCCACTTTGCAGTATTTCTTTATTTAGTTGCCCAACCTCTATCGCCTACTTTGTAGGCCATGTTGCCGTCGAAACGACCAGGGATCGGAGCATGACGCAATACTTGCGTGCCCCCCACCTCTGACGTGAAGAAACCAAACAAAGTCAGTTGTTTGATCATAGTGAAGTAATGGATACCGCCTGCGGCAATATCCGCTTTTGCGGCACGATCAAGTTGGTTAACAAAATCTTCCCGCTCATTTTGTTGCAGATCCATAAAGCTGCGGCGGTAAGTTTTTTTGCAATTGTCCTCGCGCGTCATCAGGCCTTTATGAAAAATTGCCTGTTCATCCAGCGTGTAGCAATCCGTCACAAACACACTCATAAACTGGCCGACCTGTGCATCTTTGGCGCCCGGAGTGTCGGTGCGCGGCAGAATGGTTTCCGCAATTTCATCCAGGAGCGCAATATTTTGCGCAGAAAAACGAGCCGATGTCTGGGTGGCACAACCACTTAACAGTGCAGAACCACCAATCATGGCAGTACCAGTAGTAGCGGCAATCAGTTTTAATAATTCACGGCGATTCATGACAGATTCCCCTTTTTCAGTTCTTTTACCGCATGGTCCACAGCGCGTGCAGTCATTGCCATATAGGTCAGCGATGGATTTACGCAGGAGGCAGATGTCATGGCGGCACCATCGGTGACAAAGACATTGGGTGCATCCCACACCTGGTTAAAACCATTGAGCACGGAAGTTTTAGGGTCGCGCCCCATACGCGCTGTTCCCATTTCGTGAATGCCCATACCCGGTGAATAACCCCAATCGGCACCACCGACATTTTTAACGCCGGCAGCCTCAAGGATCTCAATGGCATCCTGCTGCATATCTTTGCGCATCGCCAATTCGTTTGCGCGGATCTCTACATCCATCGCCAATACGGGCAGGCCCCATTTGTCGGTAACCTTGCGATCGAGATAAATCCGGTTGTCGTGGTGCGGCAGCATTTCGCCAAAGGCTGTCATACCGATAGTCCATGCACCCGGTTCGGCCAGGGCATTTTTGAAATCTGCACCCACCCCCATTTCCGCCACATCGCGATTCCAGTCCTGGCGGCTGGCAGCGCCTTGGTAACCAAATCCGCGCACATAACTGCGCTTTTCATCGCCCAGGTTGCGGAAGCGGGGAATATAAAAACCCGCCGGGCGGCGACCGTAGTAATACTTGTCCTCGTAGCCTTCAACAATTCCACCAGCACCGACGCGGAAGTGGTGATCCATCACATTGTGACCCAACTCACCGCTGCTACTGCCCAAACCATCCGGCCAAATATCGGTGGCGGAATTCATCAAAATCCAGGTCGAATTAAAACTGGTAGCGTTGAGAAAGATCACGTTGGCAGTGAATTCATACGTCTGGTTGGTTTCTGCATCAATCACCTCTACACCGCGCGCGCGTTTTTTGTCTTTGTCATACAACACCTGACTGACAATAGAAAAGGGGCGCAGGGTGAGATTGCCCGTTTTCATGGCCGCTGGGAGCGTCGATGATTGGGTGCTGAAATAGGCACCGAACGGGCAGCCCAACCAACATTTATTACGGTATTGGCAATTGACCCTGCCCTGCTCCGGTTTGGGCTGGGTGATGTTAGCGGTGCGGCTATTGATCATCAAACGTTTGCCGCCGTAAGCTTTTTTGATTCTGGCCGCCACGTCTTTTTCGACGATATTGAGTTCAATCGGCGGTAAGAACTGGCCATCAGGGAGATGATCCAAACCTTCAAGGCTGCCAGAAATTCCTGCGAACCGCTCAACGTAATCGTACCAGGGCGCCATGTCTGAATAGCGAATCGGCCAGTCGACGGCGATGCCCTCGCGCAGATTGGCTTCAAAATCCATAGGGCTGAGGCGATAGCTTTGACGCCCCCACAAGAGCGAGCGACCACCGACGTGATAACCCCGGAACCAATCAAAGGGTTTCTTTTCCACATAAGGGCTTTCCTGTTCATTCGCCCACATGCCATAAGTTTCTTCATTGAGCACAAAATCGCGCTTTAACACCGGGTGATTGCGCTGCATTTCCTGCGTCGGGCGACCGCGATGCGGATAATCCCACGGTTCTTTGTGGGCATTGACGTAATCTTTGATGTGCTCAATATTGCGCCCGCGTTCGAGCAGCAATACTTTCAGCCCTTTTTCGGTGAGCTCTTTCGCCGCCCAACCGCCGCTAATGCCGGAACCAACCACAATGGCATCAAAGTGTTGTGTAGTAGACATAGATGTACCTCTGGATAAACCGACTTTTTTATAGGAAATTAAACATCGCAGATGCGGATTGCCGCTTTTAGCGATTCAATTTTTTCGTTGTCCGTTGCGCGCTTGGGCATAAACTCCTGCGCGACATATCCTTTGAAACCCGTTGCGTGAATAGCGCGAACAATCGCGGGGTAATACAGCTCCTGCGAATCATCAATCTCATTGCGACCCGGAACACCGGCCGTGTGGTAATGGCCAAAATACTGGTGATTATTTTGAATGGTGCGAATGATGTCGCCTTCGCTGATTTGCATGTGATAGATGTCGTACAACAATTTAAAATTGGGCGAATCCAAGCGTTTGCACAGCTCAATTCCCCATGCAGAGTTATCGGCAAAATAATCCGGGTGATCGACCTTGCTATTGAATAATTCCATTTGCAAAATCACGCCGCGCTTTTCCGCTTGTGCAAGAATTTTTTTCAAACCTTTTGTGGCTTGCTTTAATCCGTCTTCCGGATCTCTGCCGCGCGCATTGCCACTAAAACAAATCAGGTTTTTATAGCCAGCTTCGCTGACCAAATCGATATGCTTGCGATAATTTTCGACCAGCGGTTGATGAAATTTTGCATCGCCCCAACCATCTTCCAGATTTAATTCAGCACCATTACACATGGAGGAATCGACTCCATGCTGCTTGAGGATATGCCACTCACTGGGGCCCACTAAATCTATTGCCGAAAAGCCCAAACGTTTTACGACCAGACACAATTCTTCCAGCGACAAAAAATTAAACGTCCAGCGCGCAACTGAATGGTGAATATTGCCCCTGAGTGAAGCCGTTGGTGAAACCCCGCGGGTAGATGAAGGTGCCGTCGGGGATGAAGCGAGTACTGCCCCGAGCGCGGAAGGGCTGGAAAGCCCCAATGCACTGGCA
>NZ_JBRFPI010000111.1:0-2858 GCF_053579595.1 Cellvibrio sp. | reverse complement strand
CTCCAGTGCACCAGCCGGGGGAAGGTCTGGCCCCGGGCGGCGGTGGCAAGCAGACGCGAACGCGCTACCGCGTCATCGAACGCGCTGGCAACAGCGCCGCGCATAAGCGCACGGCGATTAATGGGATGGGTCATGATGGGTAGCTCTATTTTTGTTAGATGGCATTTATTCCGGCTCTCTCCAGCGCCGGTAATAAAGATTAGCCCGCTAAAAACACCTTATCTATCGGCCGATACGGATCTTTACTCTTTATGACAATAACCAGCAAAAGCGCAATAAAGGCGAGTAAAAACTGCTCACTCATTTGGTAAATAAAAAAGCCAGCTCAATGGCTGGCTCATAAAAAACTAAAGCGACATTACAACATCATTTCGGCGTTAACGCCTGAATAGCGGCCGAAACATAAACCAAAGGCGCATTCCAGTTAATCGCAATTTCATTACTGGCATAGCTGCACCAATTATCCAGGTAGGATTTGGCCGCGATATTGGAGGGATATGGCACATTGCAACCGGACTTATCCTGCTGCCCGGGCTGCGGGCCACCGGCGATAAAACCGGGAATTGGCTCTGCAATGCCATCGGCTTCTGATGGACGATGATGCGGATGCATAGTTGCTTTATCCCCATAACCAGTCACGAACGACATATCCGTCGCATTGCGGCCGAGCACATAATCAAGCATCGCCTGTGCGGCATCCAGATATTCGCGCTTGCCATTCAGGCGATAGCCTTGCACCAACATCATTGCCTGCCCCAGCGCAACCGAGTTACTGCCCCAGACAAAATCATTTTTCTGCATGGTCACGCGATAAGGGGACGCAGCCCATACAGTTTGCAAATTGGCAGCGAGTCCATCGATACGGTTGGCGATTAATTGTTTATCGGCAACTGCAGTTAAATTATCGCGGTGATGCGCCAATGAAATCCAACCCAAACTACGCACATCACCCCAGGAGGGAACTGTGGCAAAAGTGTTAGTGGGTTTCATCGCAGTGTAGTACGCGTCTTTTTTGCTGGTGATATACAACTCGGCCGCAGCCCAGGCAAATTCGTCCGCCAGATTGCCATCGCCGTACTCACCGGTTTTTACATCATCAGGTTGTTGGTAGGTGACTGCCGGATTAGCAACTGCCCAAGCCCAAGCCGATTCTGCTGCGGCCAACATATTGGCTGACATGCCGGGCAATTGGGTTTCGTATTGTGCAAAGACACGGCTAGCGGTTGCCATTACCGCGGCAAAATCCAACGCGGCTGCCGTCGTTTTTTGCACCACGTAGCGCTCGCTGGTCGCTTGATGTGGCATTACCGTGCCATCAAAATTTTTGTTCGTAAGTTTGTGATAGACACCACCATCGTTGGGGTCTTGCATGCTCAACATCCACTCCAGATTCCACAGGGTTTCATTGAGCAGATCGGGAAGTACATCGCCACTCTCGGGAATATTTAAATTCTGGCTGTTAAATATTTCCGGAAAATGCTCGTAAGCCGCGAGCAGTGAATAGGTCGCGATGCCCGAGTTGACAATATATTTGTTGTAATCACCAGCGTCATACCAACCCTTGGGGCTGGAGATAATAGTGCCTGCCGGGCGCGCTGCGCTGGCGGCCGATGGATGTACCAGTACTTGGGTGTCCGGATGCCCGAGCGGACGCGCAAAAACACCAGCATGGGTTGCGAGCAATTCAGCACTATTGCGGTTGAAATAAAAGGCCTTGATACTCGCCGCAGTTAATGCGCTGTAGACATCACTGGCGATCGTAAATGTGTAGGAGTCATTTGCTCCTTCAACACGTACAAGATAATCCCCCGGGGTTTTTACGCTGGAAAAGTCCGCCAACTTGACGCTTTCTTCCGATGCACTCCAGGTAGTTGCAGCGCTCAGGTTGCCGCTAAATACTTCTGCCTTTGTGGCGGTATTGATCACTTTAAAACTGGCAGCGCTGCCCGCAGGCACAACCGCCCATTTAGCAGACTCGGGTAAAAAACCCAGTTGGTTGAGTTTGATATTGCCCGACACCGCGGCCGCATTAGAACTGGCGGCGCTGCTGCTGATGGCTACCGCAGTAGATGATGCAGCCTTGGCCGAACTAGCAACGTTATTACCACTGCCACCTCCACCCCCGCTACCGCAGCCAAGCATTAAACCGGATACACCGACAAGCGCCAGCGCCGACACCAAACGAGTCGGGATAAATACAGCCATTGTGATTCTCCATTGCGTAGTCAGGCCCGGTTGGGCCTGTTGTTATGTGTTTGTCGTTATATTGAATTATGACGCAAGGTGAGATTAGTTCATTAGCAGCTAATCTACGCCCCGTTTTGCGCGAAAACCTAATAGTGGCGATCAGGTTAGAGAGAGTCTGGAGGTGAAGGAGATGGAGATCAAATCGCTAATACTTTCTTTACAAAAGGAATGGTTAATTTACGTTGCTCGGCGAGCGAAGCGTGATCGAGCCGCGCCAATTGCCAAAAGAGCTCATTAGTATCGCGCGGCAAGCGTTGGATAATGTATTGTGCTACCTCATCGCCCAATTCCAAGCCGCGGGCGCGAGCGCGCATCTGTAACGCCTGCTGTTTATCATCATCGGTCAGGCTGTGCAATTGATAGGTCAGCCCCCACTGCAAACGGGAGCGCAAATCTTCCAGACTCAATGCGAGTTCACGCGGGCTGTGCTCGGCGGCAACCAACAAGCATTTTCCCGCATCGCGCAAGCGGTTGTAGAGATGGAAAATCGCCAGTTCCCAATCGGCCCGGCCAGCAATCGTTGGCAAGCAATCCAGGCACACCAGATCCACCATTTCCAAACCGGTAAACAGGTCGTCGGGTGCATAACCCACCAAATCACGCAGCGGCAG
>NZ_JBRFPI010000110.1:0-11833 GCF_053579595.1 Cellvibrio sp. | reverse complement strand
CAGCACAATGATTACTATAGCGTCATAGCGAAGGGGCCGATGTTAGATAGGGTGTATTCAATGCGTTATAGAAGCTATAGTGCTGAAGGGTACATAGCGGAAAACTCTTCGCAAAAATTTATTGATGAATATGACAATAAACCAAACAGCACTTGTTTTCTTTTGTATCATCAAAATAAAGCAGTAGGGTCAATGCGTACTTGTGTATTTGATAGCCGCGATCGGCTGGCCGTTCCAGTTATGGAGGTATTCGACGAGGAGATCAGAAGCAATATTGGGTACGATAGTACATTTGTAGAGGTCAACAAATTTGTTATAGACCCATCCTTTCAAAGGAAAGGTGGGGTAGAAGCACGAATGCTGCTTGTTGGTACGGTTGTAGAGGAAGCGATTCGCAGAGGCTCATCAAGTATTGTAATCGCCGTAAGACCTGCACACGTGCGGTTTTACAAAATGTTGGGTTGCAACCAGATATCGGACTCAAAATCGTACCCACACTTAACCTTTAAAACTGTGCTTATGGCGTGTACCGACATCCAATGGTCCAGAAATTTCATCAGAAGCAAAGTCGATGTAGTAGAGAAATGCGATGATCCAGTACTTAATTACGGCAGTTATTGATATCGTCGTCGGGATTCTTGCCTTTTCCAAAAAAGGCAATCCCGCTGCTAAAGCTTTGGCGCTCACTGTATTTAGTTTAGGTGCTTGGTCGCTGGAGCTTTACTTACTAACCGTAATAAAGAACGTTGATATTTTGAACGTTCTTTTTCACATCACTCGTTGGGGCATGTTTTTTATTCCATCAACGTTTGCATTCTTAACCTGGAGATTAATAGGTAGTCGTTCGCGCAACTTTAAAAACCTCGTTGTTATTCCAAGCTTTATCGCGAGCGCACTGTTGTCCTTTGTTAACACCTTCATCCTCCCCTCTACATTAAGAGCGGTCGATGGGGGGTTTTTGCCAAATACAGACATTATTTTCTATTTATTTTTGGTTACCTTTATTTGGTGTTTCGTAGGATCTATAGGAATAGTGTTTGCCTCATATAATTCATCATCAAACCGGGAAAAGCAGCGTTTAAAATGGTTATTTATAACACTTTGCGTCAGTTTTACTGGCGGCGTTCTGGGTATTTCAGCTATGCCCAGCGAATTCTATCTATCGAGATTTTGGGGATCAATTACCAATATCGTATTTGTTGTTTTATTATTTTACTCAACAATTCAACACAACTTAATGGACTTTAGATTGGCACTAAGCGTGGGCTTATCAAAGGCTATTTTACTGGGATTTTTCATCTGGCTATATTTCGTCGTAACATCTGTAGTCGGCGACCACACAGAATCCGTTGGTGGAGTACTAATTCTATTGCTTTTTGTCGCATTAATTCTGGAGGCATACCCTAGATTGTTGAAATGGATTCTACCGAATGCCAAGAAGATTCTTGCAAAACATGGCTATGAATTTGACCAAGTAAAAGCAGATACCGAAAGCGCTCTCAGAAACTCCATAAGCTTCCCGATGATGTTTGAGGTGCTCGACCATCTGTTTGTAAAAATTCTCAAACTTAATAGCTATAAGATCTTGATGGTGAACCAAAATGGGGAACAAGTGGGCAATGATATAAATAACCGACTCTCTAGCCTACCGTTTGATTTTATCGGCGAAGATAACTCATTAGTCAGTTATTGCACTCGACAAACCCAATTGCTCATGGCAGATGAGACACCAGAAACTATTCGTCATGAAATGGAAAAAAATAATGCTGGACTTTGCTTTCCCGTATTTTCGGAAAACAAAATCCTTGCCATTGTACTCATCGGTGAACCCACTCATTTTTCTTATTATCGCTACGACGATATGAAAATATTTGAGTGGTTACAAACTGAGTTGGAGCAAGTACTCAACCGCTTGATCCGACTGAACAGCATGCAAGATCAATTGGGGGAAGCCAAGAAAACACTGTCCATGCTCAGCTTGATGAACCACTATCATCACGACATAAAAGCACCTTTTGCCATTATTGACGGGATATTGTCGAATGATATCTATGACCGCGACAAACAGCGGGATATTGTGCTGGCACAAGTGGAACGTGGCTCAAAACTTATTGCCACCATGGCCAGTATTTTGGGTGGGCACCATAAACGACGCATTCAATCCTGCGCTCTGGAGTCACTGGTGCAGGACTGCCTCTATCTGTTTGAAAAATCGTTTGATAAGGTTGAATATGAGCTGGGCGGCATACCCGATATCAAAGGCGATGCGGAAGATCTGAAAATCCTCTTTATCAATTTAATTAAAAATGCCGCGGAGGCGCGTCGCGATAACGCAGACTTAACTATCAAAATAAGGTCCTGGGTTGAAAATGGCAATGCATACTTTTGCATTTCGGACAATGGCACCGGCATGACGGAAAAGCAGTTAGCCAGCTTATGGGAACCTGGCTTTAGTGTAAAAAAATTCGGTAATGGTATTGGTATGCAGGCGATTAAACGCATAGTCGATGAGCATAATGCGCGTATCGAGGTTAAAAGCGAGGTAGCGAAAGGCTCTGAATTTACACTGTGTTTTTTTGCATCCCAAATAGTCCATGAAAACGAGGATGAGGGTAAAACAAAGGATGAATTGGCAGAACGACGGGCAGCCAATCAATTAGAAAAGCGAAACATTCAGTAAAACAGGTGTCAACGGACGACACCACTCCTACACCAATTGCACAGCTGAGCCAGGCGCCACCGCAAGTGCGGCGCCATCCATCCCCTTCATTTTGGTTACCCTCTCTTCGATAAATTGGCTTACAATATCAATTACATGCTTGATATGTCATCGTACGCAGATGAACCATAAGGCCTTTACATAGACTCGGGATTCCTAGCGTGAAATCAAAAATTCCTCTTTGTTTTTATCCGACACAAATTGTATTTGTCGATGATAACCCTGACTTTTTAGATGCGCTATCCATGGCATTTTCCAAACAGTTTAATGTGCAGACATTTGACAATACCGATGCTGCATTGCGATATATCAATGAATATCAACGTGAAGCCGAGCTTGTAGCGAATGATGAAAAACCAAAACCCCAAGGTGACTCAGATGCTTGGGTAAAGCGAGTGCTTACACATCAAAATGTAAAACGTTTTGATGAGCTGAGAATCAAAGAAGTGTCCGTATTGGTAGTTGATTACTCAATGCCCAGCATGAATGGCATTGAGTTTTGTGAAAAAATTAATAATTTATCTATTAAGAAAATCCTGCTGACGGGTTATGCGACACCAGCCGATGCGGTAAGAGCCTTCAACAACAACACCATTCATTATTATCTTAAAAAGAATGATGCCAATATGCTCCAAGATCTGGAGACAGCAATCAACCAATTACAACATGCTTATTTCAATGAGCTATCAAGCACCTTGAAGGCAGAGGCCATCGATAGTGGCACACCTTTTTTCGCCGACCCACAGCTAGCACGTTACTTTCAGCAGACCTGTGAATCATTGGGAGTGACTGAGTATTACTATCTAACCAACCCTTCACGTTTCGCGTTGCGCACACGAGAGGGCAGTAATTTTTCTTGCGTTATTTACACCGAGGAGGATATTGCGGAACACTTACAAATATTGCAGGAAGAAAGTGCACCTAAAACCCTTTATAGCGCAATAGAATCGCACAAATTCGTACCCTTGTTTCAAACAGCAGATGGTTTTTATGAACCAGGAATGAAAGATGCGGCAGCCAGCATTTACCCGGCAGTGCATATATCAGGAGCGGTGAATTACTACTGCGCAATTATCGAAGATGCCGGTGCTACAGAAGCACCAGCAATTAAATTACCTACGGGCGTACTGCACTAAAAACATGCAGAGCTCCCTCTCTGACTGACTACCCCTGACTCAAGAAAATTCCCTGAATAGCTTGCGGAATGTACTTGGAGACAAACCTGTCCAGCGCTTGAATGCATTGGTAAAGCTAGTACGATCGGAAAAATCCAGCGCACGCGAAACAAGATCAACGCTGAGATTATCATCAATTAAATATTTTATGGCGTAATGAAACCGAAGGTCATCGCGCAATTGGGCAAAGTTGGTATTTTGGCTTTGTAAGCGACGCTGCAGTGTACGCTTGGTCAAGTTGAGATCAGAAGCAATCTGCTCTATCGATAGATCGGTGTGACCTACACGTAAATGTAACGCGTTGAGAACACGGGCGGGCACTCCATCGCAGTGAGGGATTCGTGCCAGCGACAAGTACTCTTCGTACGTACGAGTGTATGGCTGAATGAATTCTCCATCATTCACGGTATTACTATTATTGTAGTTGCGTTGTAGCTGAATCATTTAAGCCACTCCTTACGCCATTAGGCACATGTAGAAATGAGAGGGAATCCTTGCAGCGAGCGCAAAAAATCATTTCCGGCCGCGCACGCTGCTCTTGTACCGATCATAGCATAATCATTTTGCACTAGTCTGCACCCACTTACTATGTTCGGGACAACTGCCAAATACGATACAGATTCCATCCCGCTATAAACATTAACCACATCCCCACCCAGAAAACCCCAACACCAAATATATGGTTAGCTAGTTCCAGCATTTCTACCGGTTCAACTAACGGATTATGAGTATGGACCAGAATCTGCTCCAAGCGACTTACTTTGAGCAGGATGACAGCCACGCCCAAGTTAATTAATGCCTCTATCACCAACTTGGGGATCGTCCAATACTGATAAACCATGTTCCACAATCCAAAGAGCAAGGACACAATCATTACACCCGATAACAATGGAATCCACTCCCTGACCGGATCGGCAAATATCACAGCCAAACGGGACACTTGCTCCGACGGCATCCAAAAACTGTAGTTGAGCAATAATAGAAAGAACAAATCGCTCGCGAAATCCACCCCTTGTTCGGCACTGCTAATGCGTTGCCAAGGCCGGCTCACGGGCGGCAGCTTTTCTGGCGACCAACATTGATAAGGATTAAACAAAGGCTTACCACCGGGAGGATTACTGAACACGTAAAAAAGACCCGTAATGACCGCAAAGGTAATTAATCCCTTCATCACCAATCCATGAAACAAATCAATAAAATCCATATTCCCCGAATTGAGAAAGCTGATTGCAAACTGGATCAACCCCAGGATAAATACCAGAATCGCTCCGTAGTGCAGCGACTGCCTATACAAAGGAAATAAGTCAGCCGTAACCAATTGCTGCGGCGGCAGAAAACTGGCTGCCACTTGCTGTGGATGCCCCAAGGTGACCAACACCGCGACAACCTCTCCTTCCGTGGGTTCACGCTCCTGCTGCTCGCGGATAGACTCTAGGCTATCCAGGATATTAGCGCGCAATTCGCGGGTAATTTCATCGCGACGACACTCAGGCAGCGCTTGTGCAACTGCATGCATGTAACGATCAATCGTTTCCATTTTCCACCTCCAAAATCTTGCTCACATGTTTATTCAATTCCTGCCACTCTGAGCCAAGGCTTTCCAACAGCACAACACCTTCGAGAGACAGTTGGTAATAGCGGCGTTCGCGCCCTTCCCCTTGCTGCCATTCGCTGCTCAATAACCCCTGATCGGCAAGCCGGCGAACCAGCGGATACAGCGTGCCTTCATCTATATCGATACCCGCCTCTTGTAACTGCTTGCGCAACGAGTAGCCGTAATGGGGTTGGCGCAACGAACCAAGCACTGCCAACACCAAAATTCCCCGGCGCAACTCTTGCCGCAACCTCTCCAAATGTTCTTCTGACATATAATTTCACCATTACTGTGTCACACACAGTAAATACTATGCGCCGCACAGTACTTAATTACAAGTAACTGAGACGGATATTTTTTAAGCAGAGGCAAACCAAGTGAACTTAATTAGGATTATTAGCAGAGGGAAAAATGGCATCAAAATCGTCGGAAAAAATTACACATCAACAAATTGATAACTGCATCACAATTTATAAATGATTGATGCGCCTATATATTTTTTTTAAAGGCATAAAAATTGCTATTTAGCTTTATCGCTTATAAGTATTTGAGCGACAAAACACTCACTCCAAGGATTTTTCATGAATACATTGATCAAACTGGCCGGCGCAGGCACACTTGCTCTGGCAGCTGCAGCTGCACATTCAGCACCTATTGTTAGCTTGTCTGCCCTGGGCGAGACGACTACTTCAGTCGCTGGTGCGACCACTATCGACTTTAACAGCGGTTGCGGCTACGCAACTTGTAGCGGCGACTTTCAAATCGTCCTCGGTTCAGCTAGCGGCCTCTATGCCCAACCAGCTGGCACCAATACTGAATACCTAACCGTACCCAATCCAATATCAAGCGGCTCAGCCACCTTTACCCTTGGTGCAGAGTCTGATTATTTTGGCCTCTATTGGGGTTCAATCGACGCTTACAACAGCATCAGCTTCTATCTTGATGGTAGCTTGATCTCTACCTACAGTGGTTCTGATCTGGTGGGTCAATTTGCTAACGGTAACCAAGTGAACTTCAGCTCCAACCGTTACATCAATTTTGATTTCGGCAATGCGAAATTTGATACTGTGAAATTAACCAGTACGAGCTTTGCGTTTGAAAGCGACAACCATGCTTTCCGCAATTTAGCAACTGTGCCGGAACCATCTACCCTCTTGTTAGTGCTGGGCGGATTGTTAAGCTTGGCCGGCGTACGTCTGCGCAAAGTGCAATAAGTAAATAAGCTAATCACACACAACATTCTCCAATGTGTGTGATTAGCCGCCTCATACCGACTACAACCGCCTAATTTCATCTGCAAACACACCACACTCATATCACGGCAGGTTTCCCCCTGCGATCTATGACTGCCACCATCGCCTCCTCAACTTCTGCGTATCACTGCGGCCATGACAACAATCGCACAAACTCTTTTTTTCATACAAATTCCCTAAAAAAATGCCGCGCAACAACTCAAAAATTGTTGCGCGGCATTTTTGACAAACATCTCATTCTTCAAGAAAGGTATTATTTAAATGCATCCCACACCGCGGTGGCCTTTCCGTTGTTATCCATAGCACCCAAGGTATAACCTTTCCAACCCGGACGCGCTTCTGGTTCCCAATAAAAAATTGCAATGCCTTTACTGCCATTTACCTGCCCGACTTTGGTAATCATATCGGCCACAATAGTTTTAGCTTGCGCATGATCCCAAGGCACTCCGATCTCAGCAATCATGACCGGAACACCATAGCGGGACACCATATCATTGAGATTAGTTAAGCAGGCAGTGTTGGCCGCCTGCCAAGTATACCCCGTCGCATTAGTGGGATAAGAAGATGCGGCAATCACATCAAACTTTCCGCCGTTGGCCTTGAGACCATCAAAAATCCAGCGGAAATTGGCGTTATCATGACAGTTGGCTAAATGGACAACCACTTTGGTGTTAGCAAATACACTTTTTGCCGCGTTGTAACCCGTTGCCGTAAGCCATGCATAATTTTTCATATTAACGGATGCTTTACCGTCATCCCATAACATACCGTTGTTCGTTTCATTACCTACCTGCACCCAATCCACTGTGACGCCAGCATCTTTCACTGCTTGCAGCGTATAAATGGTTGAGTTCCAAACCGCATCCATCAGCTGCTGGAATGTATAATTTTTCCAAACTGCGGGCTTGGTTTGTTTACCGGGGTCAGCCCAGCTATCACTGTAGTGGAAATCGATCATTACTTTCATGCCAGCAGCTTTGGCGCGTTTTGCTTTGGCGACCACGTCTTGCGTACTACTGTACCAACCATCGGCAGGGTTAACCCACACCCGTAAGCGGACTGCGGTCATACCCTGCTCTTTCATGATCGCTAAAATATCTTTTTTCAGACCACTGCGGTTGTAAAAACTAATGCCATTGGCCTCAATTTCCGACATCCAACTCACATCGGCCCCTTTTATTGGTGCTGCAACGCTTGCATGGGAGGAAAGAATAAAAGCAGCCGCCATAGAAGCGGATAAAACACATTTGATAAGTCTCATATTATTCACCGTTATTGTTATTTAGGTCTCTCATCCATCCACTTAATGAGCCAGATAGATATTTATGAGGCTTTTAACCCCAGAACATATTTATACGATAAATAAGAAATTAAAACAAGACTGCTTGACTAGGCTCTAATGCAACAGGTGGGAACTAGAGAAGTATTTCTGGCTGAGAGTCCGAGCGGGAACCTGAAATGGGGGGGTTATCTGCAGAGCGATAGGTAAACACCATCGAAAATTTAGTCTTATCGGTGGTGTTGCGACCCGCCGCATGAAATAGATTACTGTGAAACAGCAGCAAATCTCCCTGCGCAAGAGGCACTTCTATCGCCTGTTGTAGCAAGGTTTTATTTTTCTCCAAATCAGCTTTAAGAAATTGCTTTTCATCAAGCTGGTCCGTATTTAGGGCGACACTATGTGAACCCGGAATCACCCACAGGCAACCATTTTCTGCTTGCTCATTGCCTAATGCTAGCCAGGCTGATACCAACTCGGCACGCGCAAAATGCCAGTAGCGGCTATCGCGATGCCAGCCCGTCATACTGGAGAATGCAGGTTGCTTGGTCATAATGCAGTTGTGATGCGCCTGGGATAAAAAAACAGTTGACCCCAACAACTCCTGCAAAATTTCTTTAAGCGAATCACCCGTTGCCCAGTCACGCAACATAGGTGCGCGCGCCGACGCCATCAACAATCGCCGCGCGGTTCCACCGCCCATCGCAGTTCGAGAAGCGGGAGCACCGGGATACTGGACATCTGCCTCATATTCAATTGGCATTGTATGCTGCTGTAATTCATTGCGCGCAAAAGCCACTACCGCATCGCAAAATTGTGCGGTGGAAAATCCAGGCAGTACCAGATAGCCGTTATTTCTGAACTCAAGAATTTGTGCAGGGGTCAACATCAGCAAAACTCAATTGGATGAAATCATCAGGGCGCGAATTAAACAACGAACAAGCCCGAGGGAAAAGCAGTTTTTACTCCCCAAACCCAAATGGGCTGTATAGGATAGCTTTCTTTGATTTTAGTCAGATACCCGAACCATGTTGCAACCAATCAAACGTGAAACTCAAGCAATTGGCATTCTCGGCACAGCACTGTTGATCGCAGCCGCTATTGGCATCCATCAATTCACACACCTTAATGCAGGGCAGTGGTATTTGTTTGCGATGGCCTTGTGGATGTTTGTCGGGTGGCAATTATGGAGGCGGCTCGATTTAAACCGCGTCAGCGCACAAGATGCCTTATATCCAACACTGGGCTTGGCCAATCACTTAAGTATATTGCGCGGTGGACTGATTGCATTGACCGGGGGATTTTTGTTTCAACCCCAAGCCGCGGGATTAATGGCATGGATTCCCGGCGCGCTTTATGCCATAGCGGCCTTTCTCGACCGCATGGATGGGTTTGTGGCGCGGCGGAGTAAACACACCAGTTTATTGGGCAGCGAGCTGGATACAGTTTATGACGCATTGGGTTTATTGATTGCACCATTGCTTGCCGTGGGCTACGGGAAAATTCACTGGAGTTTTTTATTGGTAAGCGCAGCCTATTATGTTTTTGTATGGGGGCTGTACTGGCGGCGCGCACATAATTTACCGGTTTATCCTCTCATTCCCAGTAGGTTGCGCCGCACGCTGGCGGGATTCCAAATGGGTTTTGTCGCCTTTATTTTATTGCCCTGCTTCCATGCCCCGCTGACTATGATTATCGGCATTGCGTTTATGCTGCCAATCCTGCTGGGTTTTATCGTGGATTGGTTAATTGTGAGCGGCAGGATTCCGGCTACTGCTACCACCCAGCAGGCCTTCAACCACCTCGCACTATGTAGCCATAATATTTTTCAGCCGCTGTTGCGCGCATCAGTGCTCATCGCGACAGTGCTGTTTATATTTAATAGCAATTCTCTTTCATCTATATGGGTATCTGGTTTGCTGATCATTGTCGTTGCAACATTAGTGGGGCTGGCTGGTCGCGTATGCGCACTCGCGCTGTTAGTACTGATTACACTCTTGCACGGCGACAAACAAATCGATGGCATTATCACGGTGATTATTTTTAGCAGCGTTTGGTTAATGTTATTGGGCACTGGCCGCTTCAGCTTGTGGCAGTGGGATGACCGTTGGGTTAACCGCCGCGATGGCGAGGAGCAATCCTGATGCGGCGGGCCAAATTATTTACATTGCTCTTGTGGTTAGTCGCTTTGAGCTTGGGAGCATGGACACTCGCACAATTACCGCTTGCAGAAATATCCAATAGCATTAGTTCACTTAGCACAATGCAATGGATTTTTTGGCTAGGGTTGAATGGGATGATTATTCTAGTGCTCGGCCTGCGCTGGCAACTGCTAAATATCGCGCTAGTCGCACCGATAAGATTTCTAAGGCTTTTAGCGATTCGCCAAGCGGGGCAAGCGGTGAGTTTTATTACACCTGGCCCACAATTTGGTGGCGAACCACTACAAGTCTATTGGTTATATAAATACGGCCTGCCGCTGCGCAAATCACTTTTGTCACTAGGTATGGATCGCTTTTTTGAGTTGTGGATTAATTTTTCCGTTCTGTTATTGGCAGTGCTGCTACTGCTTACCGGTATTGGCGACAATAGCGGTGACAACAATACCACTCACACAATCGGCGATTGGCAAACTGCGATGGTGCCACTACTGATTTTTTTAGGCCTGATGTTTTCGCTCGCATGGATTCTAATAAAACAACCGCAATGGATAAACAATCGTCTTGAGCGTATAGCTGCACGCTGGCAACACAATCATCGGCTGAATAACATTAACCAGCATTGGCAGTCACTGGGTGATGATTTACGCATCGCGCTGCGAACACAAAAGCCCCGTTTTCTGCTGGCGTTTTTTTTGTCGTTACTCGGCTGGGCAGGATTGTTAGGCGAGCTGTATTTGATTTTGCATTTCGTGGGAATTGATGCAGACCTACACAGTTTTTTGATTATTCTGGTGGCGATGCGGATGGCGCTATTGTTACCTATGCCCGGTGGAGTTGGCACTATTGAGGCGTCTGTACTCTGGTCATTTCACACGTTGAATTTACCTGCCAGCGCCGCATTGGGTTTAATTGCATTAATGCGTGTACGTGATGCGATCGTATTGATAATTGGACTTGCCTGTCTGCGCGCTAGCAATTCCACCAACGCGCAAACCAAAGCGATAACAGAAAGTTAAAATTGTTTGCGATACGCCGCCCAGCAAGTAGCGTTTTCCCACAATTTAATATTGAGCGAGCCAGTACCGGGCGGATGAATCAGCGCGATAATTTTTTCATTAATAATGCGGCTGAAATGTTCAATGCTGGGATTTAACCCGGCAAACTCTGCTTTGTCATTCAGCAAGCTATCTCGGAAATATTCGACCACTTTATCCAGCACTGCTTCTATTTCTACTATATCCACCAAATAACCGTGTTTGTCCAACTGGTCACTTTCAATACTGACTTCCGCTACATAATGATGTGCGTGCGGAAAATTTTCACTGCCCCAATCGCCGCCGATCAGAAAATGGTTGGCGATAAAATCGCGGGTCACTGCAACGGTATACATAACAATTCCTGCCTGCTTACAAAAAATAAAATTGAAGGAAAATTAAGCGTTTGAATAAGAAAATATGGCTTGAAGTATCTCTGCCGGCGATTGATGAAGACGTTGATAAAGTGCTGGCGCATCACTGAGTGGGACGCGATGGGTGATTAATTGACTGGGGCGCAGATTGCGCAACATCTGCCAACAGAGCTCAAACCGGCGGGTCTTATCCCAGCGACCACTTAATTCCGGCGCAATGGTGCTGACCTGGCTAGTAGTAAT